>DATLYY010000075.1 GCA_035574275.1 Verrucomicrobiia bacterium | reverse complement strand
GTCATTGTCCCCGCCGGCAGAGAGCCGGTGTAATCCCGCTGGGTGGCGCTTCCGGCGCCGGCGGTCAAGGTCAGCGTGTCATACACGGTTTTTCCCATCTGGCGGTATACCAGCCGGACCGAGGCGATGTTGGTCGTATCCCGTGCGGTTATCACAGGCAGGGTGAAGGGGGCGCCGGAAGGGGGGTTTCCCGCCAACACCGAGGGAGTGACCGAAGGGGCCCGCAGGTTGAAAACCTTTACAGAATCCTGGGAATAAGAGCCGAGCGCCAAATCCGGCAGGCCGTTGTTGTTAATATCCCCGGCAAAAGCGGCCCAAGTACCGAAGCGGGCGGGGGCATTGATGGCAGGCATAAATCCGCCGGAACCGTTGTTCACCAAGAAGCTGACATTGGGCGTATTTTGGTTGCCGGCTGCCAAGTCCACCCGTCCATCCCCCGTGAAATCGCCGCCCGCCAGACCGCAGGGGCCGCTGCCGACCTGATAGCCAACCGGGGCGCCGTAGGTGGTCAGATTTGTGCCGTTATGCACAAAGACCGAATCCCAATTGTAACAGGCCACGGCAATATCGGGCAGGTTGTCGTTGTTCAGTTTATCCCAAACGATGCCTATCGGGCCGGAACGGGTGGCGAAATTGGAGGTGTTGAAGGTCCGGTTTCCGTTGGAAATGCTAAGCCCCACGGTGCTGCTTATGTAGTTGGACACGGCGATGTGGTGAACCGGCGGGACGAAATTGGAGTCCACCAATTTCGTTGCCATAAACGGCAGGTCGCCACCGGTGGGGACGTTTACCTGGTTGAAAAAGTTTCCGCTGGGGGGATTGAGGCCGTTTCCGAACCAATACCGGATGGAATCCGTTCCGCTGGCCGTGTTCATAACCAGAGCGATGTCGGCGTTCAAATCGTTGTCGAAATATCCCGCCGCCACGGCATAGCAGGGGGAGCCGGTCCCGGCGATGGGGTTGGTGAAGGCGCCCGCCCCGTTGCCCCAAGCTATGATTGCATGGTTGGGGCCCAAGGAGGCAACCAGAATATCCATATTGCCGTCGTTGTTGAAGTCGGCGAAGTCCGCTCCCGCCAGCTGGGCATTCGCCCCCCCTATGCCGGAGGCGGTTCTCGTTCCAAATCCGCCGAGACCGTTGCCGAGCAGCGTGACAATGCTGTCAACATTATCAAACACAATGACGAGGTCACCGTCACCGTCGTTATCCAGGTCCGTGATGCCCACGAAGGGGGGGCGCCCGCCGGCCGCGAGGATGGAGACGGGGTCGGGAACTTGGGCCTGCGCCAGGGTGAAACCAAAAAGAAGAGCCAGCGAAGTAATGAATAATAGTTTTTTCATGGTTATCTTTTCCCTCCGGGTGCGGGTTTGGCCGGGGGTGGGGGGGGTGGGGGCAAGGGGCCGGTCGCTCCGCCGCCACCACCGCCACCGCCACCGGCGGCCACGGCCACGATGGCTGCGGCGCCCACGGCGGCGGCGCCGATATACAAGAACTTTTTGGAGGATTTTTTCTTTTCCCCCTCCGCTTCCGCCCGGGCGGTCGAAACCGGTTTCAACTTGGCGGAAACCGTGGCGGTTTTGCCGGTTTTGACGTCAAAGCTGCCGGTTTTGTCGGCATAGCCATCCCGCGAGACGCGGTAGGTGTGCTTGCCGGGAATCATTTCGGTTTTCCCTTCCACGAGCGTGACCGGGCGGCCGTCGATTTCCACGGCGGCATCCAGCGGGTCCAGAACCATAATCAGGGTGCCCATCGCCAGCGCGGCCCCTTTCCAGTCGTCATCCCGCACCTGAATTTCCACCGTTTCCCCCTGCCGTTTCACTTCCGCTTCGCGGACAAACGGGGTCTGGCCGGCTTTGCGGAACTCCAGCCGGTGTTTGCCGGTGGCCACTTTTATCACATCCTCCGTATTGCGGCGGCGCTTGCCGTCAATGAGGATATGGGCGTCTGCACCCTGGCCCGATATTCTGAAAAAGCCGACTTTGTCCAGCGAGGCCAAGTAATCCCGTTTGGCTTCCTGAAAGACGGCGACGGCATCCGCCGGGAAGAAGCGCTCGTCAATCTGGGCGTTGTTGTCGAAGGTGGCCAGGTCGCGGAAGACCTCGCGGGCTTTGGCGACGTCCCCTTTCTGCTGATAGGCGGCTCCTAAAAACTGCAGCGCGGTATCCAACTGCACATCGGACAAATCGCCGGTGACCACCAAGGGGGAAAGGAGCGTGATGCAGTCGTCAAACTTGGCGTCGTAGTAGGCGTTTTGGGCCTGCTCCAGGATGCTTATCTGCGCCTGCGCCTGATCTGCCGGAAACAAGACGGCGACCGTGGCGAAGGCGAAATAGGCCAAAAAAGCGCGGCCTATTGCAATTTTAAATTTGGAACGGGGATTCATTGGGCCTCCTTAATTGATTTTTGCCGTGTTTGGAAAAACCTGCCCGCTTGTTTATTGCAGAACCGTTTCATTTGGTGAGCGCAAGATAAGTTTAAAAAGAAAGGGCTGTCAAGGGGAGAAAAAGTGAAAGCGGGCGCCCACAAGAGGCGCCCCTACAAATACAAAACGATTTGGTAGGGGCAGGTTTTGTCGTAGACCCTGAGCGAAGCCGAATGGGTGCCTGCCCTTATGGGCAAGGCAACGGCTGGGAGGCAAAAACGGCGAGCAGAAGCAGGACGACATCCGCCGGGGTCAAATCCCCGCTGCAGTTGACGTCCGTCAAAGTCAAGCGGCAGTCGCCGAGGTTCATAAAGATGCAGTTGAGTTGGAGAACGACGTCGTTGAGTTCCAAAATGCAGTCGTGGTCGAGATCGCCGGGGTTATTCATACAACCAGTGTTGGAAATGTTCATTAAAATAGATATCGAGCTATCTATAATATTTGCGGTTACAATATCTTGATCTCCATCTGTGTCGAAGTCAGCTAAAAAAAGACTCGACGGTTGGTTGCCAGTCCCGAAAGCAATTTTGTTGTTGAAAACCCCCTCTCCGTCATTTTCAAAGAATGAAATTGAATTGCTCGAAAAGGGGATGAGAAGTATATCAGTATCTCCATCGCCGTTTAAATCCGAAGCCGAAATCGACCCTGGTCCCCATCCAGTAACATAATCTTCTTTTGGAGAAAACGTCCCGTTGCCGTTATTCTTTAGCACTGAAAAAGTTTTCCCGGTGGTAGGATAGCAGCCAAATCGGTCGCACACTTGGGGGCCCAGATTGGTAACAGCTATATCTTGATCTCCGTCATCATCAAAGTCGGCGGCGCATATTGAGTTCGTTACAGTAAGGCTTGTGGGGTAATTTGCTCCTACGATAAAAGTTCCATCACCATTATTGAAAAACACTGTAGCACCACTCCCGGCAGTAACCGCCAAGTCCAAATCGCCGTCTCCATCCCAGTCGGCGCTGACCAAATGGTGTCCCCCAATTCCGTACTTTGTTTTGGGCGCAAAAGAGCCGTCACCATTGTTTTTAAAGATGGAAACGCCGCCCTCTGTAACAGCTAAATCTTGATCTCCGTCTTGGTCGAAATCGCCAGTGAGTACTGACCCCGGGCCGATGCTTGTAGCGTAGTCAACTTTGGTTGGGAAATTTCCATTTCCATCATTTTTTAGAATAGAAACCGAGTTGCTTCCAGAATTTGCCACTACCAGATCAATATCTCCATCCAAGTCCAAGTCGGAAGGAGATAAAGAAATAGGAGCGTTTCCGGTTATATACGGCACATTTTGTGGAAAAACACCAATACCGTTGTTTTTGAATATAGAGATGGTATTTCCAAAGCTGTAATCAAAATTTGCCGTGACAACGTCTTGGTCACCGTCATTGTCCAAATCCGAAGCCACAACGGCCAGCGTTGTGGTTATTGTTTTATAGATGTTTGGTGAAGAAAAAAATCCGTTTTGCTTGTTCTTAAAGATTGATACCGTACCACTGTTGGTATTAGCCGTAATTAAGTCCTCATGCCCATCGCCATCTAAATCTGCAGCGATAATTGATAAGGGAAGAGAGCCCGTTTCGTAAACAACTTTTTCCGCGAAGTTACCATCTCCGGTATTTTTAAACATGAAAATGTATGCATCTTGAAAATCGCCACCGCTGGCAACAGCCACATCGTTATCGCCATCTCGATCAAAGTCTGCGGCGACGACCGAAAATGCTTGACAGGCGTAATTGACCTGTGAGCCAAACGTCCCATCACCATTGTTTTTTAAAACGGAGATCCCGCTTGCTGTAGTTATTACCAAGTCCGGATCAATATCTCCGTCAAAATCGTTTGCAGTAATTGACGATGATGCTCCTATGTTATAATCCATCTTCGATGCAAAGATTCCGTTTCCATTGTTCTTAAGAATTGAAAAGCCGTTTCCGCCCGCGACAATTAAATCTTGATCACCATCTGCGTCTAAATCTGATGAGAAGCTGCCAAAAGTGCCGGTGCCGGCAGAATATTCTATTTTGGGTGAAAAGGTGCCATCGCCATTGTTGATGAACACAGCAATTGAATTGGAATAATAATTTGTTGCAGCAATATCCTGATCTCCATCGGTGTCGAGATCAGTAGAGATGACAGAGTAGGCGGATTGTATAGTTCCAATATCGATTTTAGCAGCGAAGGTTCCGTCTCCGTTATTCTTTAAAACGGACACAGCGGTTCCACCCCCTACGGTCAAATCCTGATCTTCATCACTATCTAAATCCGAAACGCACATTGACAGAGATCCGCTATTGACCGCATAACTTACTTTGGGGGAAAATGTTCCATCTCCAACGTTCATTAAAATTGAAACTGCTCCTGGGCCACTGTTGAGAACTGCCAAATCTTGGTCTCCATCGGCATCCAAATCGGCTGAAATTACTGTGCGAGCATTATCTCCGGCCTCGAAACTGCTCCACGTATCGAAAAGAGGTTGGAAAGTAAATGCAAGGGTGGGGAGGAGGGCGAGCAGGGCTGTTGCAACGAGGTTTTGGGGCCTCAAGAGTTCTCCTTACAAGGCATTGCCTTGGGATTTCCGTCCGTATAAAATCAAGGGTAAATTGGAGGGATGTCAAGGGGTATTTTGACCCCCTCCGGCCTTCCCTCGACTGCGCTCGGGCAGGCCTTCCCGACACGGGAAGGGAAAGGGCACAATGTATTGTGCCCTTACGAAAGAACGAAAAATAAAGGCGGGCGAACACGAGATTCGCCACTACGAAAACACCCCCTCCGGCCTGGCGGCCTCGTCCCCCTTGGTAAGGGGGACAAAAATGGGCGCGTAGCAACGTGCCCCTACGAAAACACCTCACCCCCGACCCCTCTCCATAAATGGAGAGGGGAGGGCGAACACGAAGTTCGCCCCTACGAAGACAGAGCCGGACAGGTTGGGGTTGTCGGGGACGACCAGATTAAACCCGCCCCTACATAAAAGGCAGAGATTGGAGATTAGGAAGATGGGTTCAGCCAATGAGGACGGCACCGCCGTTTACGTTTAGAATTTCGCCGCCGACAAAACTGGATAGGCCGGAGGCCAAAAACAAAATGGCGCCGGCGATTTCTTCCACCTCCGCGGCGCGGCCGACCGGAATCAACGAGAGGATTTTTTTCCGGTCTTTGCCCGTCAAGGCCGCATGGCTCATATCGGTATCCACCCAGCCGGGGGCGACGCAGTTCACCCGAATGCCGAAAGGAGCCAGCTCCGGCGCCAGCGATTTGGTCAAGCTGATGACGGCCCCCTTGGTGGCGGCGTAATGGGAATGAAACGCCTCCCCCCTTTGCCCGGCTGTCGAAGACACCGTTATTATGTTGCCCGATTTCTGCTTTTTCATATACGGCACGCAGAGTGTTATTGCGTAAAAGGTACCGTAGAGGTTGGTTTCGACCGTTTTGGCCAGTTTTTCAGGCGTCATTTTTTCGATGGCGGCTTCTTCCCAAATTCCGGCGTTGGTCACCAGGATGTCGATGCGGTTAAATTTCTTTACGGTCGCTTCGACTAACTTTTCCACTTCGGAAAATTTGGAGACGTCGGCCTTCACCGCCAGCCCCTTCTGGCCGGATTTTTCGATCTCCTCCAAAGTTTTTTGGGCTGCTTTTTCATTTTTGGCATAGCTGAAAACCACATCCGCGCCGGCTTTGGCCAGATAGATGCAGGCGGCTTGGCCGATGCCGCGGGAACCGCCGGTTACGAGGGCGGTCTGGCCGGAGAGGTCGATGAATTTGGTCACGCTACTCCCACTCGATGGTGGCGGGGGGTTTGGAGGAGACGTCGTACACCACCCGGTTGATACCCTTCACCTCGTTGACGATGCGGTTGGAGACGTGGGCCAAAAAGTCACTGGGTAGGCGGCTCCAGTCGGCGGTCATTCCATCGGTCGAGGTGACCGCGCGGAGGGCGATGACGTTTTCGTAAGTCCGGGAGTCCCCCATCACTCCGACGGTCGAGACCGGGAGCAGAACGGCGAAGGCCTGCCAGCTTTGGTCATATAATTTCCAGCGCTTGAGTTCATCGATGAAGATGGCGTCGGCTTTCTGCAAGCGGGCCACCCGCTCTTCTGTAATCTCGCCGATGATGCGCACGGCCAGGCCCGGGCCGGGGAAAGGATGGCGGAAGAGATTTTCGCGGGGAATTTTCAGGGCCAAGCCGAGTTTGCGGACCTCGTCTTTGAAAAGCTCCTTCAAGGGCTCAATCAGCTTGAACGGCAGTTTTTCCGGCAGGCCGCCGACGTTGTGATGGGTTTTAATCGTGGCGGAGGGGCCTTTGGCCGACCGGCTTTCAATCCAGTCGGGATAGAGGGTCCCCTGCGCCAAAAACTCAAACGGGCCTTTTTTTCCGGCCTCCTCCTCAAATACTTCAATGAAGGTATGGCCGATGATTTTGCGCTTTTCTTCCGGGTCGGTTATCCCCTCCAGCTTTTTCAAAAAGAGTTTTTTGGCGTCGACGATGGAGAATGGGATTTTGAAGCGGGAAAGGAGCTTTCTTACTTCCTCCGCCTCGTCCTGACGCAAAAGGCCGTGGTCGACGAAGACCGAGTGGAGCCGCCCGCCGACGGCTTTGTGAATCAAGACGGCGGCGACGGTGGAATCCACCCCGCCGGAGACGGCGCAGAGAACTTTGCCTCGCCCCACCGTTTTACGGATGGCTTCCGCTTCGGTCTTGACAAAGGAGGCCATCGTCCAATCGCGCCGGGCGCGGCAGATGGAAAGGAAATTTTTGAGAATTTTTTGCCCCTCCTCCGTGTGCATCACCTCCGGGTGGAACTGAAGGCCGAAAAGCTTCTTTTTCGGGTGGAAAAAGGCGGCGGCTTTGACGCTTTTGGTGGAGCCGGTCAAGACAAAATCGGGGGGCAGCTTTTTGACCGTGTCGCCGTGGCTCATCCAGACCCTGGAGCGGCGGCGGACTCCCTTGAAAAGCGGGTTGGATTTTAGAATTTGAAACTCGGCCGGGCCGTATTCCCGGTTTTTGGATTGTTCCACCCTGCCGCCCAAAAGATAGGCCTGAAGCTGCAAGCCGTAGCAAAGACCCAAAAGGGGTTTGCCCAGCTCAAAAACCTCCCGTTGTACAATCGGCGCGCCGGGGTCGGAGACGGAAGAGGGGCCGCCGGAGAGGATGATGCCGATGACTTCCGGCGCCGTCAGGTTGGAAAGCGGCGTATCGAAGGGAAAAATTTCGGAAAGGACGTTCTGCTCCCGGATGCGGCGGGCTATAAGCTGGGTATATTGGCCGCCGAAATCCAAAATGACGATTTTTTGGTGCATTAGAAAAGTCCGGGTTTAAGAATGGTGTCCTCGGGCTTGCCTTCGGCCGTTTCCGGATAGTCGAGATTGCAGTGCAGGCCGCGGGATTCCTTGCGGGCCTGGGCGCAGGCGACCACGAGACGGGAAACGGTGGCGAGATTGAACAACTCAATCGAATCGTAACTCAACGGACGGCTATAATAAAAATTTTTGACCCCTTCCGCAACGGCGGCCAGCCGTTCGGCGGCGAGTGTCAGTCGCTCATTCGTGCGGACGATGCCGACATAGTCCCACATTATTGAGGCAATCGCTTCCCGCTCGTGAGCCGCGACGATTCTTTCGGGAGCCGGTTTTTCTGCCGGGTGCCGGTAATCAGGAAAATCGGGGATCGTCTTTGGTCTTTTTTCTTCGCGTACTTTTTGGGCGGCGAAATCGGCCGTCGCCAGCGCCTCGAGGAGCGAATTGGAGGCGAGGCGGTTGGCGCCGTGCATTCCGGTGCAGGCGACCTCGCCAGCGGCCAAAAGGCCGGGGAGGTTGGTCCGGCCATAGACATCGGTCACAACCCCGCCGCACATATAATGGGCGGCCGGTACGACCGGAATCCAGTCCTTTTTCAAATCCAGTTTTTTCTTGCGGCAGAATTCCGAAATCTGCGGAAAGCGGCGCTCGACGAAACCGGCATCCAAATGGGTCAGGTCCAAAAAAACGCACGTCTCGCCGGTTTCTTTCAGCACCCGGTCGATGGCGCGGGCGACGATGTCGCGCGGGGCGAGCTCCTTCAAAGGGTGGGCTCCCTCCATAAAGCGCTTTCCGTTCTTGGTTCGCAAAAGCCCCCCTTCGCCGCGCACCGCTTCGGAAATCAAAAACGGCTCGTCGTTGGAGTGGTAAAAGGCGGTGGGATGGAACTGCATAAACTCAAGGTCGGCCAGGGTCGCTCCGGCACGGTAGGCCAGGGCCAGCCCGTCGCCGGTGGCAATAGGCGGATTCGTGGTATGCTTCCACAACCTTCCGCAGCCGCCGGTGGCCAGAAGGGTGGTTGAAGCCGAAAATGTTTCAACGACGTTATCCTCCGAGTCGTAGGTATAGGCGCCCCAGATGCGGCCGTCCTTATGCAAAAGCTCGAAGGCAAAATGGTGCTCGAAAACTTCAATATTCTTTTCCTGCCTCACCCTTTCCACCAGCGAGCGCTCCAGTTCGCGGCCGGTAAAGTCGTGGGCGTGCACCACCCTTTTTTGGGAGTGTCCCCCTTCGCGTCCCAAGGCAAAACGGCCGTCTTCGCGGGTGAATTGGGCCCCCCACCCCGCCAGTTCTTGGATGAGCCGGGGGCCGGCTTGGACGATTTGACGGACGACCTCTTCCTTGCACAGTCCTGCACCGGCGGTGAGCGAGTCCTGCACGTGTTTTTCGAACGAGTCGGCGGAGTCGAAGACGGCGGCAATGCCCCCCTGGGCGTAGTTGGTGTTCGATTCGCTCCGTTTCTTCTTTGTGACAACCGCCACTCTTCCGCGCGGGGCGACCTTCAAGGCGAAGGAGAGTCCCGCCACCCCGGAACCGAGCACCAGAAAATCAAACGAACGTGCGGCCAAAGAGGCGATCCTCCAGTTTGCGGAAAAAAAGCTCTTTCCCCTCGATTTTGCACTCGATTTCCAAAACGACGAGCGAAAAATCGGGCAGCTTGAGGCCGGAGAGACGGACGGCGTCCTTTTCGGTGGTGGCCAAAAAATCGGCCCCGACCGTTTTACTTTTTTCCACCAGCCAGTCGGCTTCGGCCTGCGTGTAGGGATGGTGGTCGGGCATAAAGTAGGAACCGGCCACCGAAAGCTCCCAGCGTTTGGCGGCTTCCAAAAAATTTTCCGGGCGGCCCAAACCGGCGAAGAGGAAAAGCTTTTTTTGTTTCAGGGCGGAAAGCTCCAGCTCGCGCCGGTCCGGCCAGAGGCGGGCGCGGGTCAATTCGTATGAAAAGGAAAAGGCCGGAAGGTCGTAAGGGATTTTGGGGTTTTTGCGCTGGCGCAGAAGATACAGGTGGGCGCGGCGGAGATTGTCCGCCGGTTCGCGCAGACGCCCAGCAGGCAAAAGCGGCTCCGATTTCACGGCATCCCAATCGGAACTGACCACGATATCCACCGTGCGGGCCAGCGCGCGGTGCTGGAAACCATCGTCCACCAGAAGCAGTTCGGGGTTCAGGTTTTCCGCGGCCCAGCGGGCGGCCCACCATTTTTTCCCCACCACCACCGGCACCTTGGTTTTCCGCCAAACCAGATAGGCCTCGTCGCCGAAGGTGCGCCAGTCGGTTTCTTTATTGATACATTGAATTCCATCCGAGCGTCTTTTATAGCCGCGGGAGATGACGACCAAATTGGTGCCGCGGTTGGAAAAGTGGCGAATGAGCGTCAGAAGCACTGGCGTTTTGCCGCCGCCGCCAATCTCCAGACCGCCGACGGAGATGACCGCCATTGGCGGGCGGTAGACCGGCATTAGTCCGTAATCATACAGAAGGTTTTTGAGCGCCACCCCCAAGCGAAAGAGCCAGGAAAAGGGGAGCCAGAGGGGATGGGGAAAAAGTTTTTGCATTGGGTAAAACCGGCTTTCGGTCAGGGCTGGCCCGTTGCCTGGCGGATTTTGGAGACGGTTTTTTCGGCCACCCCTCCCCAGGGGGCGAAGGCGGTTTGGGCCTTTTGGCGGACTTCGGCGCGGGAAAGTTTTCGCTCCAGAAAATGCTCGATGGCCTGTGCCAGTTCTTCCGGCGAGGCGACCGCGCGGGCGATTTCGGTTTTAGTTAAAATGTTCGCGGTTTCCAGGACGCTTTCCGTGTGAGGCCCAAAGACCAGCGGAGTTCCGACGGAAAGGGGCTCCAGCAAATTATGCCCGCCGAAGGGGGCCAACGTCCCGCCGACGAAGGCGGCTTGTGCGCCGGCGTAGACCGATGTCAACCCCCCCATTTCGTCCAAAAGAAGAACAGGCGTCTGGCAGTCCAAATCCCCGCTCGCGCGCTTGAAGGACAAGCCGGAGGCTGAAAGGAGGGTTTCGATTTCCGGCAGCCGTTCCAGATGGCGGGGGGCCAGAATCAACTTCAGATTGGGAAATTTTCCGGACAGAAGTTTTTGGGCAGCCAGCAATTTTTCCTCCTCGCCGGGACGGGTGGAGCCGGCGGCCCAGTAAAAGAAGGGTTTCAGCTTGGCGGGCGGCTCGGGGACGTCCATCCGCCAGAGCATGTCGTACTTGGTCTGGCCGACGGTTTCGATTCGGCCAGCGGGGATGCCCAGTTCGGCAAAAAGCGTTTTGTGCCGTTCGGTCTGCACCAAAAGTTTCTGGAAGGCGGGAATGCCGGGAGCGAAAACGGAACGGAGGTTTCGGTAGCGGCGGGCGCTTTTTTCGGAGAGGGAGCCGTTAGCCAGAAAGACGGGGATGTTTCGCCGGGCGCAGGCGGCCAGCAGATGGGGCCAAAGCTCGGTTTCGGTCAAAACCAAAAAAGTAGGAGAAAGCGATGCCAGCACCTTTTCGGCCACGCCCCACAAATCGAGCGGCAGATAAAAAACTTCGATTTTCGGCTGGGCGGAGCCGAACAGCGCTTCGGCCCGTTTGCGGCCGGCGGTCGTGAAGGTGGAAACTACAACTTCAAAACCGGGAAAACTGTTTTGAATATGGGGAACAAGCAAGTCCAAAACGTTGACTTCTCCCACTGAAGAGGCGTGCAGCCAGATGCGTTTCCCTCCCGCCGGTTTGGGCAAAGCCATGCCCAGGCGCTGCCAGATTTTGCGGCCTTCCACGGCCGCTTCCGCCAGCATCCATAAAAAAAGAACGGGGAAAGCGAGCCAGAATCCGATTCGGTACAAAAAGAAAAGCATAAAAGGAAGTAAAGCAAAAGGCTTTATTTAGACAAGCCGGCAAAAAGAGGCGGCGATTTTGGGGAGCGCGCCGGGGGAGCCCAAGTTTTCGCGAACCGTTGCCAGCTTTTCTTTCAGCCGCGCGGACAGCAAAGGCTCCTTCAAATAAAAGTACGCGGATTCGGCCAGTTTTTCCGGCATGGCTTCGCTTTGCAGAAACTCCGGGACGATTTTCTTTTCAGCAACGAGGTTTACCAGTCCCACGTAAGGCAGTTTGACCCAGCGCTTGGCCAGAAAGTAGGTCAACGGGGAGGTTTTGTAGAAAATCAGAAAGGGGGTTTGCAGCAAGGCGAGCTCCAACGTGATTGTGCCGACGGAGGAAAGGGCGAAGTCGGAGGCGGCCATCAAACTGTAACGCCTTTGGTCGATGAGCTTGACCTCCGGTTTGAACTCTTCGGGCAACATTTGCGCCGAGCATTCTTTTGAAAGTCCCGGCGCCAGACCCCAGCAGCTTTGAAAGCGAAGACCGTCGGCTTTCAAACGGGAAAGGGTTTGGAAAATCAAGGGGAGGTGCCGTTCCAACTGCTGTTTGCGGGAACCGGGGAAGAAGGAAATCAAAGGAAGCAGGGGGTCGAGGCCGTTTTGCCGGAAAAACTCCGCTTTGGGGATTTCCGGCTTGACCAGATCAAGAAAGGGGTGGCCGTAGCATTCGGCCTCGAGGCCGTGCTTTTTGTAGAAATCGATTTCGAAAAGGAAAAGCACCACCATTTTGTCCACGTTTTTTTTGACCGCTTCCACCCGACCTTCCTTCCAGGCCCAGAACTGGGGGGAGACGAAGTAGCCGACCTTAAGCCCCAGCGATTTGGCCAGTCGGGCGATTTTCAAATTCATTCCGGGGTAGTCGACCAGGAGAACCAAGTCCGGTTTTCGGGTCTGCAGTTCGGTTTTGACCTGGGAGAGAACCTTGCGAAAGAAGCGGATTTTTTTGGCCACTTCCCAGAAGCCGACCACGCCCAAATCATTGATATCGTATAGCGTCTGTATTCCTGCGGAACGCAGGGAGGGGCCGCCCAGGCCGGAAAAGTTCAGATTGGGATGGATTTTCTTCATCTCCGCCACCAGCGCTCCGGCCAGAAAATCGCCGGAGGCCTCGCCGGCGGAGATGAAAACTTCAGGCATTCTGCAGAACGGCCAGCGAGGTGAGCCCGGCCTTGGTCACCTTCTGCGCCAGCCGGACCGCCTCCATCGCCTCTTCGGGAGTGACGCGCGGTGTGCCCCGCTTCTGGCAGGCGGCGACAAATTCGGAAAGTTCCGCAGTGAGCATGTCACTTTCCGCGGTGGGCTGGAACTGGGTCATGGCGATGGAGCGCTCGCCGAAGGAAAGGGGCAACCGCACCAAATCCTCGGGGGGGATGTGCGCGGCATTCGGCAAAAGCACATACGCTTCCAAGGTTTTTTCGAGCAAATCGACGGAAAAATAGGCCTCTTTTTGAAAGAGCCGGAACTTGCGCATTTTAGCGACCGAGATGCGGCTGGCAGTCAGATTGGCGACGCATCCATTTTCGAAAAGGATGCGGGCGTTGGCAATATCCGGCTGGGCGGAAAGCACGGGGGCCAGCGAGGAGCGGACTTCTACCGGTTTGCTTTGGACCAGTTTCAGAACCAAATCGAGATCGTGAATCATCAAATCCAAAACCACATCGACATCCAAATTGCGGGGGGAAAAAGAGGCCAGGCGGTGGACTTCGATAAACAAGGGTTCCGGCGAGAAGGAAAGCAGCTTTTCGAAGGCGGGGTTGAAGCGCTCGATATGGCCGATGAAAAGGAGCCGTCCCGTTTGCTCGGAGATTTCGATAAGCCGCTCGGCTTCGTCCACATACGAAGTCAGGGGTTTTTCGACGAAAAGGTTTTTGCCCGATTCCAAAACCCTTTTTCCCAGCTCAAAATGGGTAATCGTCGGCGTGACCAAATCTACGGCCTCCGATTTTTCCACCAGTTCCTCGAAGCTGGCGGCGGGCCGGACGCCGAAGTCGGACGCGGCGGTTTTGGTCTTGACCGGGTCAATGTCGTAAATACCCGTGACTTCGACTTTGGGGAGACCGAGCCAGCTTTTCAAATGGAGCCGACCCAAGTGCCCCAACCCCACGAGGCCGATTTTCACTTAATCAAACCCCGTTCGGCACCGGCGATAAAGTCCAGAAGAATCCTTATCTCCGGCAGGGAGTCAAATTCAGCTTTGACTTTTTCCACAGCTTGAGAAGTGTTCAATTTTCCGCGGAAAAGATAGCGGAAGGCCTTTTCCAAGGCGGCGATTGTTTCCTTTTGAAAACCGCGGCGTTCCAGGCCGATTTTGTTGATCCCCACCACCCGCAGCGGATAGCCGGCCGCTAGGGCGTACGGCACCAAGTCCTGGGTGATGCGGAAGCCGCCGCCGACCATTACGTGGGGGCCGATTTTGCAGAACTGGTGCACCACGGTGCCGCCGCCGATGATGGCCCAGTCGCCGATTTCGACGTGCCCCCCCAACTGGGCGACATTGGCCATAATCACATTGTCCCCCACCCGGCAGTCGTGGGCCACGTGGGTATAGGCCATGAGTAAACAGTTTTTCCCGACCGTTGATTTACCGGTGGCGGAGGTGCCGCGGTGCAGGGTGACGTATTCCCGGATTATGGTTTTGTCCCCCACGAAAAAAAAGCTTTTCTCCCCGGCGAATTTCAAGTCCTGGGGGCGGCCGGAGACCACCGCGCCGTGGTAAATTTCCACCTCGGCGCCGATGCGGGCGCCGTTATCGATAAAGCAGCTGGAAGCGATTTTGGTTTTCGGGCCGATTTCAACGTCGTCCGCAATCACCGTGTACGGCCCGATCTCCACATCCGCAGCGAGACGGGCATTTGGAGAAACAATAGCCGTGGGGTGAATCATCGATTCCATTACGCTTTCTTTCAGCACTTACTTGTCCACAATGGCGGCCATCATTTCCGCTTCCGCCACCAAGGCCTCCCCCACGTAGGTTTTGCCGGAGATTTTGCAGGTGCCGCGGCGCATCGAGAGCATTTCCACTTCCAGCCGCAGCGTGTCGCCGGGAACGACCGGCTTGCGGAAGCGGACGGCATCCATCCCCAGAAAGTAGGCCACGGTTTTTTTGGGATCGGGGACGGCGTGGAGCATCAAGAAGCCGCCGGCCTGGGCCATTGCCTCCACAATCAGAACCCCCGGCATCACCGGATGGCCGGGGAAATGCCCCTGAAAGAAAGGCTCGTTAATGGTCACGTTTTTTATCGCCACGACTTTTTTCTTGGGATCCAAATCAATCACCCGGTCAATCAACAAAAACGGATAGCGGTGGGGCAAAATTTCCTGAATGGCGCGGATATCCAGCAAATATTCGGTTTTTTGCTCCTTTTGATACTTGGCCTTGATTTGTTCTTTTTCGTAGAGGGAGTGGAGTTTTTTGGCCAACTCCACGTTGGCGGCGTGTCCGCTTCTTGCCGCCAAAACGTGGGCTTTCAACGGCACGCCGAGCAAGGCCAAATCCCCAATCAAATCGAGCGCCTTATGGCGGCAGGGTTCGTTGGGAAAGCGGAGCGGAACGTCGTTCATCAGCCCGTTTTTGCCGATGAAGAGGTCATCCTTCAAGGCGAGCATCTTTTTCAGACGTTTCAGGTCGTCCGGGCCGACGCCGTCGTCGCAAATCACCACGGCGTTGGACATATTGCCCCCTTTGATAAGCCCGAGTTTGGCCAAACTTTCCACTTCCGACAGGAAACAAAACGTGCGGGAGGGGGCGAAGTCCTTCACGAACTCATCCTTCAGCGAGACCATCGAGGTGTACTGGGTGCCCAGGGCGGGGTTTTTGTAGTCCACCAAAAAAGTCACGCGGAAATCATCCGACGGCAGGACCACCAGGTCGACGTGGCGGTCGGGCATCGAATGAGAAATCGGGGTTTCCACTTCCAAAAACTTGCGGGGGGCGTCCTGGTCGACAATTTCGGCTTTTTGCAGAATTTCGATGAAGGGCATGGCCGAACCGTCGCCGACGGGGGGCTCGTTGTTGTCCAACTCGACTATCACGTTGTCGATTTCCAGCCCGGCCAAAGCCGCCATTACGTGCTCCACCGTATAGACCTTGACCTCCCCTTTGGCGATGGTGGTGCCGCGCAGGATATCCACCACGTTGGAGATATGGGCGGCGATTTCCGGCTTTCCCTCCAAATCCGTGCGGACGAAGGTCACGCCGGAGTCGATGGGGGCCGGCTTGAAGGTCAGGTTGGTCTGGTTGCCGGTGTGCAGCCCCACGCCGGAAATGGAAACGGGCGCTTTAATCGTGCGCTGGGTTTTGTTCATTTCAAATTACAAGAAAAGTTTTTTGGCGGGCTTTGGCAAGGGGTGAAGGGGGGGCGGAAATGCCTGACTGCAGAAAATCCTCTTTTTCTGGGCGTGACAAAAGTGCCGCACATTTTGTTGTGTTTTTGCAACTCTGTAAAATTTCAAAAAAAAGCCGCTCCAAGCGGAGCGGCTTTCTTGGAAGCAAGGAGAATTATTTCAGCAAGTGCATTTTCTTGGTTTCAACATAATCCCCGGCTTTGATTTGATACAAGTAGATGCCGGATGAAACGGGCTGTCCCGTTTGGTCTTTCCCATCCCAAACAACCTGATGATAGCCGACCGGTTTTTCTTCGTCCACCAGTGTACGCACTACTTGTCCGAGAATGTTGAATACCTTCAACTCCACCTTCACCGCTTGAGGCAAAGCATATTCGATGGTAGCCGTGAGATTGAACGGGTTGGGATAATTCTGGGCCAGCTCAAAGTGGGTGGGCACGATTGGCCGGACGGCCACTTTTTCCTCCGGTGGGGGTTCTGAAAACTGCCCGCCCGCATTGCAGGAATCGGGCGTGGCCACTCCCGTCAAATACGGCGTTCTGTCCACGTTGCCCGAAAAATAGCTGCTGGGCGGCGGCACGGAATCCCACCAGTTCCCTTCCGCTTTCAAGGTTCCACCGGGAGAGGTTGTCTTAATCACCGCCTTCGCCCCCGAAGTGGCCGTGTTCATCAGGAAATTATTTCTGCCGCAATCCGGGGGATTCGGAACCGGATATATCCCGCCCAGTTTGGTCTTGTAGCTTCTACTCGAAACCGCCGCCCCGTTGAAATAATTGAACGTGGAATTATACACTACCACCGTGGCCGTATCTCCGCAAACAGCCAAAGCGGTGTCGGCATAGCTGAAACGGGTGAACTCGATATTCGCCCTGCCATTCGTATCAATCAAAATCCCGGCCCAGTCCCCGCTTGGGGCGAGGACTGAAACGAAGTTAGAATGATTGAATCCGACACACTTCCCAGACAGGTCAAGGTTCCCTTGACGATTAACTGCCCCTTCCCCGGACTCGGATTGCCGGTGGAAGGCATCACGTCCCCAGAAACAAACTTCAAGGACGTTCCTGCCGTTAAAGTCAGGGTCTTTCCGGCCGGTACCGTTATATCCCCGGAGACGTAAACCACCCCGTCCAGCGTGGTGTCGTTGGCCGAGTTGGGAATGTTCCCGAAGAAGGTGACCGCCTTGTAGGCGTTCAGACGGCCGGTGCCAAATTTTCCAGCTAACGAATCTCTATCCGCTTGGGAGTGATACTGTATGGAGTCCGTTGAGCTTCTTATTTTGGCCATAATTTCGTCCACCGACCAAGATGGGAAAAGCGAACGCACCAGACCGGCAACTCCGGCAACGAGAGGAGCAGAGAAGGAGGTTCCCTTAATAAAATAGGGCGGGGTGTAGGAACTATCCACGGAAGCGTATCCATACCCCACCACTTTGTTACTATCAATATCAAAGTCAATTTGTGTCATATAATTGAAACCCGGCGCCGAAAGGTCAACGGTAGTATCAATGGTCGAGAAATGCGCCCTGTAATCGTTGCTATCCGTAGCCGCCACGGATATCACCTTCGGGCGCCCAGCGGGGAAATTGGCAACCTCACGGCCAAAATCATTCCCTGCGGCCCCAATAAGGACGACCCCCAAACCGTAGAGGGAATCCACAAGAACGGTGTCGTTTGGGGTCGCGGGTGTGACCCTAAAGCTCATATTGACGATATGAGGGATGCCGTGTTGGAGCTTCATTTGCAACAAGTAGCAAAAGGCGGGACCTACCGGCGCATAATTGTCGAAGCCAACCGGCAGCACTCGACAGTTAAATCCAGCCCCGGCCACCCCCCGATAGTTGTGGGTTTTGGCGGCCACGGTGCCCCAAGTCCAAGTACCGTGCTTGAAAGGCTGGAGGTGCGGATATTGCGGTACAAGGTTACTATCCCATTGTGAGTTAAGAATCGGCTCCGGATTCGGATTACAAATAACCAATTCATTATTACTGTCAACAGCGTCAAAATGATAACCAAGCATGTTGTCAATATACCCGTCATTGTCATTATCCACGCTGTCCAGATCGCCGGTGGGATACGGCTCGGGGTCGAATTGGCCATTTCCGTTCCTATCTTCGCCGTAGTTAAGCCAAGCGGTCGTCTCCAAATCCGGGTGCCGCCAAGCGTGCCAACTGTCCAGAATGGCGATAACCACGCCAGTATCTCCTTTGGTAATGTCCCAGGCCTTTTCCATTTGCAGGTGAGCGGAATCCAGCGGCCACTGGTAGCTGGAAGGTGTTGCCGATGGCGAGGGCTTGGCGAAAAAGGAATCGTTGGGGGTGAAATCAAAAACCGGAAAATATCGAGCGCCCGCCCATATAACGTTGGTATCCGCCAGATAGGCGTCAACCAAGTCGGGAATGTCGGCGCTGTCCGGAAAGACCGCTATATAATCGTTTTCCAAAAGCGGGCAATCGCCGCAGTTCACGTTGAAGATCGCCTGCAGTTCGTTTGCTAAATTTACCGAATCGAGGTAGTCAATGTGGCATACCATAAAGCCACTGGTGTCCGTCTCGAGTGTCACTCTGTTCGGCTTGAAGCTTACATAAATTTGGCCGGGAATTTGGTCCTGACTCCATCCCGGATTCAGGAGACCAAAAACCAAAGCCAAAGTCCCGAAAGCAAATCCAATCTTTTTCATAAATCCTCCCATTTAATTCCCAATTAAAACTGGTTACAAAAAAACTGATTGAATCCAGAATGCTTCTCTTGTTTTGTTCGGGCGGAGGACTACAACTAAAGGGATGCCATTTTGCGAGGTGTATCATAAAACATCTCTGTTAACAAGGAAAATCCTGTTCTAAAAAGACCGCTTGCAATTCCAACACTACATCGACGGGTCGCAAAATCCCGTCGCAATTTCCATCTGCATTTTCGAAGGGCGCAGGAAAAGAAGAATTCAAAAAAACTACGTTAATAAGTGTAACAACATCGGCTATTGATAAAATAAGATCCAAGTTTAAATCCCCTTTTATATAAGTAGGGTTGCCAACTGCCACAAAAGGATGCCAATCCTCCTCATACCAGGGGTCGCGCCGTGGATCCAGCCATACCACAAAGGCCTTACCTGCTTCATTTATGGCCAGCGACGGAGAGACCGCATCGGTCAATGTGTCCGAGTTGGCTTGTTTGCTATGAGCAAACGTCTGACCCGTATCGGAACTATAGCTGAAATAAATATCTCGAAATCGGCCTGAACGCTCCCCGTTCCAGCTTACAAAAAATGCACCGTTGTTAAAAAATAACGAGGGGTATGAATTGCCGGATAAGCTGTCGTCATTTACTAAAACAATGGGGGAAAAGGTCTGTCCGTAGTCGCAGCTGGCAGAAAAACAAATTGAGGTCTTAAAAACGTCATCAGGTGGTGCAGCAACGCCGACTATGCCCGCGAAGGGTCCTGAGACAGCCATACTGGTGAAACCGAGTAGCCATAACGGCTCCGTGATATAGGTGCGGGATGGGAAACTCTGTCCAGTATCAATACTCCGAGCAATAGCTACTCCTCCGTAAAGGACATAAACTCTCCCACTATCATCGGCGGCAATGTCACTGACACCCGCAGAAATATCGGGTTCGCTCACTTGAACATTCGGGGTGAAGATTAATCCTCCATCGAAACTTGCTGCAGAAAAAACCGTTCGGCCGGGCCGAGCTATATTCCGTTGATCGTTCCAAGCAATGAAAATTTGTCCTTTATTATTGACCGCAATGGCGGGCTTTTCCTGGCCGACCTGTGGGATGGTGTCATCATTGACTTTAACTCCCGGAATAAATGTTACCCCTCCATCCGTGGACTTGGTAAATCGGATGTCAGCAAATTCATCTTGATAGGCCACATAGATTATTCCCCCTGTATCTACCCGCATCGAAGGATTGTAGGCCTCTGCAGTGGAATTGACCCGCACGGGCGTACCGAAGGTTTGCCCTCCATCAGTGGATTTTGAACACCAGGTCCAGCCGTTGGAGGTTATCACGTAAACCGTGTCCCCCCTCACTCCGATGTAATGCTGACCTGAGCTTTGAAAACCCAATAGGAACTGCACTCCCAGGTCCACATCGCCGGAGAAGGTGTAGATATTGGGGGGTTGGGAAAAAACCAAAGTTGCGTTAGCGATAACAATTAAAAAGAGAAACGCCCACGTTTTCCTGCCCCGGCACGGTATGCGCATACCATCCTCCTTTACTTCTGATACGCAGCGAACCGGACACATTATAACACTCCTCACCTCTTAACACTAATATAATCAGCAGATTTAGATAATCCACTGACTCTATTAGTATAAATACCAGCCCCCCTGTGTCAAGAGATTTTTAGAGCGTCTCGCTTGATTTCCGTCAAGCATCACTAAGGGAGCGAAGAAGAAGGTTTTTGATTTAAACCAATGAAGGTCAGCTTGTTGCAATGCGAAAGGGAACGATTTGAAAGTTGGCAGTTACTCCGGCAAATGCAGGGCGGCCATTTTGAGGCAGGTCATTTCCTCGATGGCGTAGCGCACTCCTTCGCGGCCGGAGCCGGATTCCTTGACGCCGCCGTAGGGCATCAAATCGGCGCGGTAGGCGGGGGAATCGTTGATAATGACGCCGCCGACTTCCAGTTCGCGGAAGGCGGCAAAGGCGCGGTTCAAATTCTTGGTGAAAATGGCGGCCTGCAGCCCGTAGCGGGTGGCGTTGACGGCGGCTGTGGCTTCTTCAAATTTTTCATACGGCGTGACGGTGACCGCCGGGCCGAAGAGCTCTTCCGTGCCGATGCGGCAGCCGGAGGGGTCGCCGTATAAAACGGTCGGCTCGTAGAATGCGTTCTTGCGGCGGCCGCCGCATTTGGCCTCCATTCCCGCCGCTTTGGCTTCCGCCACCCAATCCTCCACGCGGCGGGCGTCCGCTTCTGAAATGAGGGGGCCGACGTCCGTGGTGCCCAGTTTGGGGTCGCCGGTTTTGAGATTTTTGGCCAGCTTCACCAGCTTATCGACGAAGGGCTGTGCGACCGATTTTTCGACGTAAATCCGCTGGAGGGAGATGCAGACCTGGCCGGCATAGGCAAAGGCCCCGGCGGCACATCTTTGCGCCGCCCAGTCCAGATCGGCGGTCTCGTCCACAATGGCGGCGGAGTTGTTCCCCAGTTCCAGAAGCGTTTTCTTAAGCCCGGCTTTTGCGCGAATTTCTTTTCCCACCTCGGCCGAGCCGGTGAAGGTGACCATCGCCACATTGGGATGGGTTACCAGCCAGTTGCCGACCGTTCCTCCGGAGCCGACCAAGACGTTGAACGCGCCGGCCGGAGCGCCAGCGAATTCGACAATTTTGGCGATCTTCAAGGCGGTCAGCGGCGTCAAGGAGGATGGTTTGAGAACAACCGAGCAACCGGCGGCGAGCGCAGGGGCGAGTTTGTGGGCGACCAGATTCAAAGGGAAGTTAAATGGGGTGATGGCGGCGACGACGCCGACGGGGAAACGATGGTAGAAACCGAATTTTTTTTCCGAGCCGCTCTGGGCGTCCAGCGGTACGGTTTCGCCGTGGATGCGCTTGGCTTCCTCGGCGGCAAATTTGAAGGTCTGGATGCTCCGTTCCACTTCCTGGCGGGCCAGACGGGCCGGCTTGCCCGCTTCGGCAATTAGTCCCGCACCGAATTCATCCGCCGCTTCGCGCAGGGCGCCGGCGATTTTCTCCAGCAATTCGGCGCGTTTTATGGCGGGGAGGGTTTTCATGGCGGCAAAGCCGGCCTCCGCGGAGCGGACGGCCATTTCCACCAACTCCTCGTCGGCCGTGGAGATGGCGGCTATTTGCTTGCCCGTGAACTTGTCGGTCACCTCGAGGAAGTTTCCTCCGGAAACCCAGGCCCCCCCGATGAAGAGCCGTTCCCCCGGATGTTCCCTAACCGTCGGCGATTCCATCAGTTATAGTAATATCGGCATTTTAGGTCAGGGGTGCACCTGGTAAATGATGCCCCAGATTTCGTTGTCAAAGGAGCCGCCGGTCAAAGTGGAATGGGCTATGGCATCCACCGCCACGCGCCAAAAGTTGTAATCCAAGCGGGAATCGGCGACCAGTTTGAAACCGCCCTGAAATTCTCCCGGACTAACTTCCCCGAGTTGTATTCGCCGGATGGAGGAGAAATCATTGATATGACAGAAAACGTATACGGTATCGAAGGTCGAGATTTTCACCCAGACGCGGACCTCGACCGAGTCGCCCGGAAGAAACTGGTAGGGATTCGTACGGACTTTGAAGACCTGCGGATCGGAAAGAGGGTCCAGGTTCGCATTGCGCGCCTGGCGGATGATCAGCGTGTCCCGGTTTGAGTTGATTCCGACCAGTTGCACGGAATCCATTATGCGATCAACACCCACGAAGGTCTGGGTGGCACCGAGCACCAGCCAGCCGCGGTTTACGAAGGCATCTGACTGCAGTTTTTGAAAGTAGCCGAACTTGGTCACCGGGAGGCGGAAATTCCGGACGGGTTTTTGGTTGCCCGCGCTGTCGATTTTCAACTGGCCGATCAACGTGTCGATGATTTCGGCGCCGGCATCGCGGGGGGATTTGGGGACGACGTTCAAGGGGCTGATCGAAATGGTATCCAAATCGTTCAAGGTGATGACGGTGTCCAGCGATTTGACCGTAAAACTGCGGGAAAAGAAAAAATCGCTGCCGGCGGCATTGACCCGCGTAGTGTCCAGAAAGGAGTTGGAAAAGATGCCGGGATTGTCGCGGATTAAAAAGCGGATGATGTCACGGGTGGTGAAGCTGACTTTTACCGATTTTTCGCAGCCGGAGGTGAAGAGCGAAATCAGGAGGAGGGCCCCGATGAGGAGAAGAACAAGCTTGTTGAAGTTTAGCAATAGCATCCGTTTCAAAAACATACCACCAGAGGCAATATAAGCCCGACGAAAGAAAAAAGAAATCAGCTTCTTTTGCCGGTTTTTTTGAACCGGGCCTTCAGCTTGGCGATTTCGTCCCGGTAGGCGGCGGCCTTTTCGAACTCGTACTGGGAGGCGCGGCGCTTCATCTCGCGGGTCAGGGCGGCGATGCGTTCCTCCAGCTCCATCCGCTCGAACAAGTCCAGCTTTTCCTCCTTCGCTTCCGGCGGGGTTTTGGAGTCCGCAAACAGGGTGGCTTTCATGATTTCCTCCCTGCTTTTGAAAATGGTCTGCGGCTCGATGCCGTGCGCGCGGTTGTACTCTTCCTGAATTTTTCGGCGGCGCCCGGTTTCGGCAATTGCTTTTTTCATCGAGTCCGTGATGGCATCGGCATACATCACCACCTCGCCGGCCTTGTTCCGGGCGGCCCGGCCGGAAATCTGGATGAGCGAACGGTCGGAGCGCAAAAATCCCTCCTTGTCGGCGTCCATTATCGCCACAAGGGAAACTTCCGGCAAATCGAGCCCTTCGCGCAAGAGATTGATGCCGACCAGAACGTCGAATTCCGCCAGGCGTAGGTCGCGCAAAATTTCGGTGCGCTCGATGGCATCAATTTCGGCATGCAGGTAGCGTACTTTTATTCCCATCTGCGCCAGATAGTCGGCCAAGTCCTCCGCCATCCGTTTGGTCAATGTCGTCACCAAAACCCGCTCCCCCTTGGCCACCCGCTTGCGGATTTCCTCCAGCAAATCGTCCACCTGATGGGCGAGCGGCTTGACGGTAATCTTGGGGTCGATGAGTCCGGTTGGGCGGATAATCTGCTCCACCACCACCCCTTCCGATTTTTCCAGCTCCACATCCCCCGGCGTAGCGGAGACATAGACAAACTGAGGAATCAGAAATTCAAACTCTTCGAAGAAAAGGGGGCGGTTGTCCAAAGCCGACGGAAGACGGAAGCCATACTCCACCAACACCTCCTTGCGGGCTCGGTCGCCGTTGTACATACCGCGAATTTGGGGCAGGGTTTGATGTGACTCGTCAATAATGCAGAGAAAATCCTTGGGGAAAAAATCGAGCAGGGTGAACGGTCTTTCCCCGGGCTTTCGGCCGGCCAGATGGCGGGAATAGTTTTCAATCCCGGTGCAGTAGCCAACCTCCTTCATCATTTCGATGTCAAAACGGGTGCGGGACTCGAGCCGCTGGGCTTCCAAGAGCTTTCCCTGCGAACGAAAAAACTCCAGTCGTTGGGCCAGTTCCTCCTCAATGGTTTTTACAGCCCGCTCGATTTTGGGCATCGTGGTTACAAAATGCTTGGCGGGGTAAATGCTGGCCTTCTTTTTTTCCTCCAGCACTTCGCCCTTCAAAATATCGATGACCGAGATTTTTTCGATTTCGTCGCCGAAGAACTCCACCCGGGCGGCGTTTTCCTCGTAGGCCAGGTGCACCTCCACCACGTCGCCGCGGACGCGGAAAGTGCCGCGGCCGAATTCGAAATCGTTGCGGTTGTAATGGATATCTATCAACATCTTCAAAAACTTGTCCCGGTCGATTTTCTGGCCGACTTCGACAAACACCATCATTTCGCGGTAGTCCTCCGGCGACCCCAAGCCGTAGATGCAGGAGACCGAGGCGACGATAATGGTGTCCTCCCGTTCCAAAAGGGAACTGGTGGCGCGCAGGCGGAGCCGGTCGATATCCTCGTTTACCGAGGTGTCCTTTTCGATGTAGGTGTCCGACTGGGGAACATAGGCCTCCGGCTGGTAATAGTCGTAGTAGCTGATGAAAAACTCAACGGCGTTTTTGGGGAAAAAACTTTTCAGCTCACCGTAGAGCTGGGCGGCCAGCGTCTTGTTGTGGGAGATGACCAAAGTCGGCTTTTGCACCGCCTCCACGACCTTGGCCATGGTGAAGGTTTTGCCGCTGCCGGTGACGCCCAAGAGGGTTTGATAGCGGCGGTTTTCCCGGATCCCCTTGGCAAGAGCCTCAATCGCCTGCGGCTGATCCCCTTTCGGCTCGTAGGAGGAGATTACTTGAAACGGAGACATCGGTTCTTATTGCGGGTTTAAAGGCCGACTATTTTCTTGAAGTCGGGATCGTTCCAGAGCGAGTTGAAGGCGCCGTCTTTTTGGGCTTCCATTTTATAAAAATCCCCCCCCCACTGGATCGCCTTTTCCAGGGCGGCCAGCGATTCGGCTTTCTTTTTCAGCCGGGCGTAGCAGCCGGACTGCCAGAAGAGGGCCCAAGGGTTGGCGGGATTCAGCTCCAGCGATTTTTCGAAACTCTTTATGGCCTCTGAATAAAAGCCGGTCTGGTTCTGGACTTTTCCCAGTCCCTCGTAGTTTTTGGGATATTTGGAGGCGGCGGCGATTCCCTTTTTAAAAATTTCGGTTGCCTCCTTGAACTGCTGATGGTTGGCCAGAGTCGTCCCCCAGTTGAAGTAGGCGTCGCCGTACGTGGAGTCGATTTTTATCGCCTCCTGGTACTTGGCAATCTCCTCCTCCGTGCGTCCCAAATTGGCCAGGGCGATCCCCCATTCGGTCCAAGCCTCCGGGAAATTGTGGCGGATGATGACCGCCCGTTTGAACTTCAAAACCGCCATCCGGTAGTTGGCGGAATCGCAAAGGGCTTTGGCCCATTTGAAATAGAAATCGGCAGAGTCGGCAGTCTTGGCCTGAGGGGGCTGGACAGCCTTTCCGGAAGTTTCCAATGAATTGGCTGGCTTTTGCTCCTGGGCCGGGGCGGTGGAAAAAAGGATTACGAGAATCAAGCCGGCGAACGGGATTTTCATATCAGCCACCTAATATAACAGTTTTAAGCGCATAAAACGGGCCCGGTAACCGGGCCAAATAGGTTTTGACAAAGGGGGCCTGGCCCTGCTTTTTGGCCGTATGGCCGGGCTTGTTTTAGCTTTGGATATAGGAAACACCACCTCAACGGCGGGGCTTTTTCGGGGTTCCCGGCTGATGCATTCCGACCGGTTCGGCTCCCGACTGGAGCTGGCGGTTGAAGAATGTGCGGAAATGCTTTCCACCTTTCTTGCAAAAAAGCTTTCAAGCACCCCCTACCTCGAGAAGGCCGTAGTCGCCTCGGTAGTGCCGCGCCTGACCAATGTTTATACCACGGTCATCCAGACAAGGTTCGGGATAAAGCCGCTTTTGGTTTCCGCCGCCCTGCCGGTTGGACTGAAAATCGGCTACCGAAAACCGGAACAGTTAGGAACGGATCGGCTGGCGAATGCCATCGCGGGGTTTTATCTCTACGGCGGGCCCATCGTTGTGGTCGATTTGGGGACGGCGACCAAGTTTGAGGTCGTCACCAAGAAAGGAGAGTATCTGGGGGGCGCCATCGGGCCGGGGGTGGAGACCGCCTCGGCGGATTTGGTGCGCAGGACAGCGCTTTTGCCCAAAGTGGCTTTGAAAAAGCCGCGGAAGGCCATAGGGCGTTCAACGGAGGAGGCCCTGCAATCCGGAATTCTCATTGGCGCGGCGGGGGGGATTGACCGGATGGTGATGGAAATTGAAAAGGAATTGCGCACCAAAGTCAAGGTCATAGCCACGGGGGGACTGGCGAAAACAGTGACCGGGTTGTCCAAGCGGATACAGAAAGTTGATGCGGATTTGACGCTGAAGGGGTTGAGAATTATAGCAGACCTTACCCCCTAACCCCCTCTCCGATACAGAGAGGGGGAATGAGGATGCACTGCAATACATCCCTACATTTGTGCGCCTCCTTGCACAGCGGTTTTTTGACGCTTCCTCGTCAATTTCCGCCGTTTTGGATGGACGGAAAAAGTATGGGGATTCGCCCATACCATAATCGGCTTATCCGCAACTGATTAACGGGAATTTTTAATGGGGTTTTTCCGTCGAATATTCGTCTCCAAAATTCGGTTCTGTGGCACAGCGGTTGCAAAATGCAGAAAGCGGAGGGTTAAAGGAGAAAATGGGGAATGCTTTCCAACGGAATAGCGCCGGGATTCACACCGGAAAAAATGCGCTTCCTTTCAGACCCTCGCGTGGGGAAAGATGAAGCAGGGCTTTACATCCTTTCCGTCAACGAAAACGTAAAAGTTCATTTTGCCGATTACTATCGCTTTTTAGAACAGGTAGAGCTGCGCTGTCTGGAGGAAAAAGAGGCCCTGAACGCCAAACTCGCGGCCACCGACCCGCGGATGAGCGAAACAATTGCCTATTACCGGGCGCGCAAGGTCATCGTGGACGTGGTTTTGAAAACCGTTTATGCCTTTTACCCCGAATCCGGCAATCTGGCCGTGGTGATGAGCCCGTGGTGCTTCGGCACAGTCGTTTTGGAGCGGGTGGAGATTTACAAGGAGCGGCTGGCCAAAGGGGAGACGACCGACCCGAACATTCCCGACTTTCCGTTTTATGTCTTGAAATACGTGGAGGAGATTTACAAACGGACGCTACTCGAGCTTTTCGAATTCCCGGAAAAGGCCTTTTCGATGCGCTGGCAGTACACCGAGCTTTTGAAACGCTATTCCAAGGTTTTGACCAACGTCACCACCTCGCTGCAGAACATTCTGTCCATCGTCAAGAAGGAGAAAAACCCGTAGGTTTTTGAGTTCAACCCGCGGCTGCGCCCGGGATAAAGCTTGGCCTTTTTCCTCCCAAGGCAAAATGGGTCTTCCGTCCCCCTCCTCCGGAAGGCCCGTTTTTGTTTCCAAAAAAAGAGCGGGTGTTCCAGCGAGGGTGGTTTTTCTTGACTCCCCTCGGATTTCCCCTAATATTCGCTGTCTATGACGGAAGTGCCGGAACAATCAAGGGGGCAAGAACAACACGAAAGACCTTTGAATGGGCTTTTGGCGCACCGGCGGGAGAAGCTGGGGCGGCTGGTCTCCAAAGGGATAAACCCCTACCCCCATAAGTTTGAGCGGACGCATTTTTCGGAGGAGATAAAAGCCGGCTTTGCCGCTCATGAAGAAAAAGAAGTAAAAGTCGCCGGGCGGATCCGGTCGTTCCGGGAGCACGGCAAGTCCACCTTTTTTCATATCCAAGATGATTTGGGGCAGATTCAAATCTACGCCAAGGCGGATGTTTTGGGGAAGCAGTATGAATTGCTTAATGATTTGGATGTCGGGGATTTCGTCGGCATCACGGGCGCAGTTTTCAGAACCCACAAGGGAGAAATTTCGGTGCGGGCGGCGCGTCTCGAAGTTTTAGCCAAGTCACTCCGCCCCTTGCCGGAAAAATGGCATGGGCTGAAGGATGTGGAGCTGCGCTACCGGCAACGGTACGTCGATTTAATCGTCACCCCCGGCGTCCGTGAGGTTTTTGTCCAGCGGACGGCCATCTACCGGGCGATGCGGGAGTATCTGGATGGAGAGGGATTCCTTGAAGTGGAGACCCCGATTCTGCAGCCCCTCTATGGAGGGGCGACGGCAAGGCCTTTCAAAACCTTTCACAACGCCTTGGGCATCCCCCTTTACCTGCGGATTGCGGATGAGCTGTACTTGAAGCGGCTGGTCGTGGGCGGGTACGAGAAGGTATACGAGGTGTGCAAGGACTTCCGCAACGAGGGGATTGACCGCTTCCACAACCCGGAGTTTTCGATGATGGAGCTGTACTGGGCGTACCACGACTACCGGGATATTATGAAGCTCACTAAAAATCTCATCCTCCACATTGCGCAGAAAGTTTTGGGGAAGCTGGAAGTGCCGCATCAGGGGAAAACCATCAATCTGGCCGGGGAGTGGAAGGAGATTTCGCTTCTGGATTCCATCCAAGAGGCGACCGGTGTGGATTGTCTTTCGCAAGACGAGAAAGCGCTGGCTTCCGCCGTCAGAAAAATGGGGCTGGAGGTGCCCGCGAATCCGACCTGGGGGGTTCTGGTCGATATTCTCTTTTCGGAAAAGGTGCAGCCGGGGCTGCAAAATCCGACTTTTGTGACCGATTATCCGGCGGAGATTTCGCCCCTTGCCAAGAAACATCGTTCCAATCCCCGCCTGACCGAGCGGTTTGAGCTTTTCATCATGGGACAGGAGATGGCCAACGCCTTTTCCGAACTGAACGACCCGCTTGACCAGCGGGAGCGGTTTATGCAGCAATTGGCTTTGAAAGAAAAAGGGGATGAGGAGGCGCACGAATTGGACGAGGATTATTTGAACGCGCTCGAATACGGGATGCCGCCGACCGGCGGGCTGGGATTGGGGCTGGACCGGCTGGTGATGTTTTTGACCGACCAGAGCTCCATCCGGGATGTTTTGTTCTTCCCGCAGATGCGCCCTCTCGGACACGAGCCGCCGGAGGAGACATAGTGCGCTGGGAGTTTCTGGTGGCGGGGCGCTACTTCCGTTCCCGCCGCCGGGAGCGCTTTGTTTCCGCCACAAGCTTCATTTCCATCGGAGGGATCGCCATCGGCGTGGCGGCCCTCCTTTTTGTTTTGTCGATGATGAACGGCTTCGAGGCGGAAGTCAAAGACCGCATCCTCGGAACCACCGCCGACGTGGTGATTTTCACCTCCGGCGACGTGGGACTTACCGACTGGCAATCCCTCGACTCGCTGCTCGCTTCATTTCCCGGATTCGTAGCCCGGGCGCCGTTCGTTTACTACAAGGCCGCGATCTCTTCCCGCTTGGAAAACGACGGCATCATCGTGCGAGGCATTTTGCCGGAGGAAGAACCGAAGGCAACCAAAATTGCGGAGCGAATCGTCGCCGGGGATTTCAACTTAAACGCTGGCCCCGATTCGCTGCCGAAAATTCTTTTGGGAAAGGGACTGGCCCAGCGGCTGGGGGTCACGCTCGGGGATTCGGTGCTGCTCTTTTCCCTGCGGGGGCAGGTTTTTATGGGGGGGAGTGTTTCCCCCAAAGTAAAGAAGTTCAAGATGTCGGGCGTTTTCGAGACCGGGATGTACGAGTACGACGCCAATTTGGCCTACGTGCATTTGTCCAAAGCGCAGGAACTGTTTGATTTCGACGGGCGGGTGACCGGGCTGCAGATTCGTCTCCAAAACCCCAACGAGGCGGAGCGGTATTCGGAAACGTTAAACCAATTCTTGCCGTCGCCCGCTTACAGCGTTTCTTGGCAGGAGATGCATAAAAATCTTTTTTCCTGGATGAGCTTGGAAAAATATGCGATGTTCGTGGCTTTAAGTTTAATCGTGGCGGTGGCGGCTTTCAGCATCGTTTCTTCTTTAGTGATGCTCGTTTTGGAGAAGAAAAAGGAGATTGGGATCCTGGTGGCGATGGGGGCAACGGCCCAAAACATCCGCACCGTTTTTATAAGTTTGGGGACGGGGATTGGGATTCTGGGGATTTTCTTCGGCAATCTCTTGGGGTATGCCGTGGCCTGGCTGCAGTACCAATACCATTTCATCCGGCTGCCGGCGGAAATTTATTTCATCGATTTCCTGCCGGTGGGGTTCAAGCTGGCGGACTTTGCGGCGGTTTCGGCCGCTGCCATTTTACTTTCGTTTTTGGCCACTTTGTATCCGGCGAAAAAGGCCTCGTCCCTTCCGGCCGTGGAGGCAATTCGTGCCGGCGGATAAAGGAAAATTATTTTCGGGCGACAATAAAAACAGAGGCCGGCGGCGCGGCAATCGCGCAGATGCAGGACGGGGGAGCCGGCTTGACGGGGGATTTTCGGGAGGAGATATTTAAAGATGCCGGTTTTGCAGGCGGTCGGTTTGAAAAAAACCTACGCGACGGCGGCCGGACGGCTGGTGGTTCTGGACGGGCTCGATTTCTCCGTCGAACCCGGGGAGATGGTGGCGGTGGTGGGGGCCTCCGGCGTGGGAAAAACGACCCTGCTTAATTTGCTGGGGCTTATGGATCAATCGGAGGGAGGAGAAATCATCTTGGACGGCGAGCTAATCGGCAAACTGTCGGGCGAAAAACAGGCCCAAATCCGCAACCGAAAATTCGGGTTCATCTTCCAATTTCATCATCTTCTGGCCGATTTTTCGGCCGGGGAAAACGCCGCCTTTCCGCTCTTGATGCGGGGAGAGGAAAAAACGTCGGCTTTGGCGACCGCCTTCCGTTATTTGGAGCGGCTGGGGCTGAAGGAAAAAGGGGCGGAACCGGTGTATAATCTTTCGGGAGGGGAGGCGCAGCGGGTGGCGGTGGCGAGGGCCTTGATCGGCTCTCCGCGCGTGGTTTTTGCCGACGAGCCGACCGGAAATCTGGATTCCTCCACCGCCGGGGAACTGCATGCGCTCTTTTCCGAGTTAAAACAAGAGGGACGGACCTTCGTGGTCGCAACCCACAATCCGGAACTGGCCCGCCGGGCCGACCGGGTTTTGGAACTTAGAGATAGAAAGCTGGTGCAACAATAATGCTCTGTCAGGAATGCGGAAAAAACGATGCGGGGGTCCACCTGACCCAAATCGTAAACAACAAGAAAACGGTGTTGAATCTGTGCCGGGAGTGCGCCGAGAAGCGGGGAATGACCGCCAATCCGCTCGTGCAGGTTCCCTTTCCTTTGGCCGAAATTTTGTCCTCCATGATGGGGGAGGCGACGGAAAAGAAAAGGGGGCGGGGGGGAGAGGCGCGCTGCCCGGGATGCGGCTTCACTTTTGCCGAGTTTTCCAAGGTGGGGCGTTTTGGCTGCGGGCAGTGCTACCGGACCTTCCAGCCGCAGGTTTCCGATTTGCTCCGGCGAATTCACGGTTCCACCCGGCACATCGGGCGGAAGCCCACCCAGGTGCCGCAAAAAGAGACCGTTTTAATCGAGGAAAAAAGATTGGAAGACGAGCTTAAAAAAGCGATTGCCGCCGAGGATTTTGAAAAAGCGGCCCGGCTCAGGGATCGCATCAAGACTTTGATGAGGCAGGACTGACATGTTCGAAGAACTTTCCGGCAAACCGGCCGCCTGGCTTTCCGGCATCGGTCCCCAGGCGGGCATCGTTCTCTCCTCCCGCATCCGGCTGGCGCGCAATTTGTACCGTTTCAAATTTCCCCCCGCGACGGACGCCGAACTGCGGAAGAAGGTGGTGGGTGAGGTGCGCTCGGCCGTGGAGCGTTCCATTTTGTTGAAAAGCGGCAAGTTTTTCCAGAACGGGGAACTGGCGGGGATGGACCGGGACTTTTTGGTGGAGCGGCACGTCATCTCCCCGGAGTTTATGAAAAGCGGCGAGGGATACGGACTCTTTTTGGGGGAGGATGAGTCGCTCTCCGTGATGGTCAACGAAGAGGATCACTTGCGGATTCAGGCCCTCACTTCCGGACTGGAGGTGGGAAAGGCGCATGAGCTGGCGACCCAGGCGGATGCCGAGCTTTCCGCCAACCTGGCCTTTGAATATGATGAAGAATTCGGGTATTTGACCGCCTGTCCGACCAACGTCGGCACGGGGATGCGGGCCTCTGTTCTCATTCACCTGCCGGCTTTGGTTTTGACCCGGGAGATCGATTCGGTCATCAACCGGGTCACCAAGGTGGGCTGGGCGGTGCGGGGGTTCTACGGCGAGGGGACGGACGTTCTGGGGAATTTGCTGCAGCTTTCCAACCAGACCACCCTGGGGCGCTCGGAAGAGGAGATTTTGGAAGGGCTGGAAAAGGTGACCCGCCAGGTGATCGAATACGAGGAAAACGCCCGCTACGTGCTTTCGCGGGACGCCAAGGAGCAGATCGAGGATAAAATCTGGCGGGCGTACGGGATTTTGCGCTTCGCCAGGGTTTTGACCTCCAGCGAGGTGATGAATCTGCTTTCGGCCGTGCGGCTGGGGCTGGGAATGGGGGTCATCAAGGACGTCCCCCTTGGACTGGTCAACGAGCTGCTTTTGCTCTGCCAGCCGGCCCATTTGCAGAAGTTCGCCGGGCGGGAGATGGAGCCCGGGGAACGAGACGCTTTGCGGGCGGAGCTGGTCCGCTCCCGCATCGAAAAAGGGGCCCCCAACGGGGCGGGGAACTCCAAGACGGTTTAAGGGGTTTTAGTTTTTAAAGGGGAAAATGATTGCATTTTCCTTGAACGAGCGTATTATTGGATAGGAGAAGGAAGGATAACGCATGAACGAGATGTTCACCGAAAGAGCCCGCCGAGCGATCGAATACGCCCGGGACGAGGCGGCCCGTTTAAAGCACGACTACATCGGAACCGAGCATTTGCTTCTGGGGGTAATCAAACTGGGAGAGGGCCGGGCGGTGGAGATTTTAACCAACATCGGGCTGGATCTAAACGAGTTGCGTCAGTCCGTGGAGGACGTGGTGCAGCCCTCCGGCGGGACGATGGTGATGGGGCAGCTTCCCCTGACCGCCCGGGCCAAGAAGACGCTCGAGCTGTCCGGGCAGGAGGCGCGGGCTTTAAAATCGAAGGATATCGACACCGAACATATACTTTTGGCACTCCTGAAAGAAGAAGAGGGGGTCGCCGCGCAGGTGCTCTCCATGTACGACGTGGATTACAAGGAGGCATACGAAGAACTCAAGAACATCATCACCGGAAAGCCCTCCGCCTTCGGCAAAAAACGGAAAAAGAGCAAAACGCCGGCTCTGGACCATTTCGGCCGGGATTTGACCGAGCTGGCCCGCCGGGGGAAACTGGACCCGATTATCGGCCGGGAGAACGAAATTGAGCGGGTGACGCAAATTCTATCCCGCCGCAAAAAGAACAACCCGGTGTTAATTGGCGAACCCGGAGTCGGCAAGACCGCCATCGTGGAAGGGCTGGCCGAGCGGATCGTTGAAGGAAAAGTTCCGCAAACCCTCGAGAATCGTCGGGTGGTGACCCTCGACATGGCATCCCTGGTGGCCGGCACCAAGTATCGCGGTCAATTCGAAGAACGGCTCAAAGCGGTGATGAACGAAATTGTCAATTCCAAAGACGTCATCATCTTCATCGACGAGCTGCACACCATCGTAGGTGCGGGGGGGGCGGAAGGGTCGCTCGACGCTTCCAACATTTTCAAACCGGCCCTTTCACGGGGAGAATTACAGTGTATCGGCGCCACCACCTTGAACGAGTACCGCAAATACATCGAAAAGGACGGAGCTTTGGAACGGAGATTCCAGACCGTGATGGTGGAGGCCCCCTCGGCAGACGACACGCTGAAGATTCTGCAGGGGCTGCGCCCCAAGTACGAAGAGCATCACAAAGTGAAAATCTCCGACGAGGCGTTGGACGCCGCCGTCAAGCTTTCCGACCGGTACATATCCGGCAAGTTCCAGCCGGATAAATCGATCGACGTTCTGGACGAGGCGGGGAGCCGGGCGCATTTGTCCAGTTTCACCAAGCCGCCGGTATTTTCCGAACTGGAGCAGGATATTCTGTCCATCCAGAAAGACAAGGAACAGGCGGTCAAAAACCAGGAGTTTGAGCGGGCCGCCCAGTTGCGGGATGAATTGAAGTTGAAAAAGGAAGAAGCGGAAAAGATGAAGAAGGGTTGGGAGGAGGAGCGGAACAAGCAGATGGTGGAGTTGAAAACCGAGGAGATTGCCAAAGTCGTCTCCGTGATGACCGGCATCCCGATTTTCCGCCTCGAGGAAAAAGAATCGCAGAAGCTGCTCCGGATGGAAGAGGAGCTGACCCGGCGGGTGGTGGGGCAGAAGGAAGCGATTGAAATTGTCTCCAAGGCGATCCGGCGCAGCCGGGCCGGGCTTTCCGACCCGCGCCGCCCCATCGGCAGTTTCATTTTTTTGGGCCCCACGGGGGTCGGCAAGACCGAACTTGCGCGGGCTTTGGCCTCCTTCCTTTTCGAGGACGAAAACGCGCTGGTGCGGATTGACATGTCCGAGTACATGGAAAAATTCGCCGTCTCTCGTTTAGTCGGCGCGCCGCCGGGGTATGTGGGCTACGAAGAAGGGGGACAGTTAACCGAAAAGGTGCGGCGCAAGCCGTACTCGGTCGTGCTTTTGGATGAAATCGAGAAAGCCCATCCGGAGGTTTTCAATATTTTATTGCAGATGTTGGATGACGGCGTTTTGACCGATTCATTCGGGCGCAAGGTGGACTTCAAGAATACCGTTGTGATTATGACTTCCAACGTGGGGGCGCGGGAAATCCGCCACTCCAAGTCGCTCGGGTTTGCCAAGGAGTCGGAAGAATCCTCCTACGGGCAGATGAAAACCAAGGTCACGGAAGAGCTGAAGCGGCTTTTCAACCCGGAACTGTTAAACCGGATTGACGAGACGGTGGTTTTCCATGCTTTGGGACGGACCGAGATTCTTTCCATCATCGACATCATGCTGGCGGACGTGGCCAAGCGGATTTCCGAGAAGGGAATTTCGTTTGCCCTGACCGACCGGGCCAAGGAATTTTTGGTCGAAAAAGGGTTTGATCCGGTCTTTGGGGCGCGCCCCTTGCGCCGGGCCATCCAGAAGCACTTAGAAGACCCGCTGGCGGAAGAACTGCTCCGCGGACAGCACACCTCGGACGCCGACGTTTCCATCGACTGGCCGGAAGGGGCGGAAAAGCTGGTCTTCACCTTCAGCCCCAAAACCCGTAAAAAGCTGGAAAAAGCGGCGCGGTAAATTAGACGCGAAACGAAAAAAGCCCCGCCAAAGCGGTGCTTTTTTGTTTGATTCGGGTTTAGTTCTGTCGTGATTTAATACCGGCCGCGCCGGCCGCCGCCGCCACCGCCCGGACGCCGGGGACCTCCCCCGCTGCGCCGGCCACCGCCCCCGCCGTACCCACCGCCAAAACCGCCCCCTCCGCCGCCTGTGCGCGGGGCCTGGGGACGGGCTTCGTTCACGACTATCGGCGAGCCGCCCAAAACCTGGCCGGAGAGTTTTAGAATCGCCTCATCCGCCTCTCCCTTGCTGGACATTTCCACAAAGCCGAAGCCGCGGGAACGGCCGGAGAACTTGTCATTGATGATGTTCACCGACTCCACCGTGCCGACCTGGGCAAAGAGGGCTTGCAGCTCCTCCGTGGTGACCTGCGGGGAGAGTCCACCTACGTACAACTTTACTGCCATACCAAAAACTCTTTTCCGTTTCCACTTTTGGAAACGGCAATCCCTTCCGCAATTGTATGGCCTCTTTGAGGCGGAAGAAGCCCAGGGAGGCAGAACCCCGTACCGACGGAGTCGGGGGGCAGTATAGCGGATGGGGAGGGCAATAACAAGGGACGGGCCAAAATCAAAAGGCTTGACCTAAGGCGGAAAACTTCTTTTTTCCCCGATATGCTGAAATACGCCCGGCTGGTGAAAATCGAGCATACCCTGTTTTCTTTGCCGATGGTGTACGCCGGGGCCTTTTTGGCCAAGGGGTTTTCGGTAACGCTGAAAGAGTATTTGTTGATTCTTCTGGCCGCGGCCGGGGCGCGCTCAACGGCCTTTGCCCTGAACCGCATCATTGACGCCCGGATTGATGCCTTGAACCCGCGCACGGCGACGCGGGAGCTGCCGGCGGGAAGAATCAAAGTCGGCGAAGCATGGGGATTTGCGGTCGTTTCCGCACTCGTTTACATCATCGCCGCGGCGATGCTAAATTCCTGGTGCTTCATTCTTTCGCCGATTCCCTTGGTCATTTTCTTGGTTTACCCGTATATGAAGCGCTTTACACCCTTGGCGCATTTTGGGCTCGGCGCGGCTTCCGCCATCGCACCTTTGGGGGGATGGATGGCGGTGATGGGCACCTTTTCCGGCTGCGGGCCTTCGATTCTGCTCGGACTTTTCTCTTTTTTTTGGGTTTCCGGGTTTGACATCATTTATGCCGTTGGGGACGAGGAGTTTGACCGGAAACAGGGTTTGCATTCGCTCGTCGTTTTGCTTGGAAAGGCAAAGGCGCTTGTGGTTTCAAGCATATTGCACGTACTCGGTTTTGCTTCGCTTGCGGTTTTAATGGTCTGGCAATTTCCCAACCTCTGGTCGGCCGCGCTACTTGTGGCCGTGGGGGTGCTTTTGGTCTGGCAGCATCGGGTGGCGGAAAATATTGAACTGGCTTTTTTCAAAATCAACGCCGCCGTGGGGTTTGTCGTTCTGGGCGTGGTGGCAGTTGGGAGAGCAAACTTTTGAGAACCATCATTGCGATGACCGGGGCTTCCGGCATCATCTACGGGGTCGATTTTCTCAAACGCTGTCCGGGGGAGAAGTATCTGGTTATTTCCGACTGGGGGAAGGCGGTTTTAAAGATGGAGACCGGGCTTTCGCCGGAAGATTTGGCATCCCACTGCGCCAAGATTTTTTCCAACAAGGAGCTGGCGGCGCCGTTTTCCTCCGGCTCCAACCCCTTCGACTATCTGGTGGTGCATCCCTGCTCCATTTCGACTCTGGCCAAAATCGCGGCGGGGATTGCTGACACCTTGATTACCCGCGCGGCGGAAGTGGCGCTGAAGGAGCGCCGAAGAATCATTTTGGCCGTGCGGGAGACGCCGCTGTCCTCGATTGCTTTAGAAAACGCGCTTAAAGTTTCACGGGCGGGAGGGATTGTGATGCCGATTTCGCCGCCGTTCTACACCCTGCCCAAAACGCTCGAGGATACCTACCGGGATTTTTCCAACAAAATTTTTCGTTTGATGGGGGTGGAAGTGCCGGGCGGCTGGAGAGAAGAGGAGCTTTGAGCTTCCACTCGCTTCGATCTTTTCTTGATTTCCTCGAATCCAAAGGGGATTTGCGGCGGGTCAAAGCGGAAGTCGATCCGTATCTCGAAATCACGGAAATCGTCACGCGGGTGGTGAAAAACGAAGGCCCGGCTTTGCTTTTTGAAAACGTCAAGGGGTCGTCGTTTCCTCTGGCGGTGAATATCCTTGGCGCAAAAAGGCGGGTTGAATGGGCGTTGGGAGTTCCCCCGGCGGAACTGGGAGCGTCGCTTGTCCGGTTGGCGCAGGATGTTCCGAATTTTTCGTTTAAAAGAATGTTTGGACATCGGCCGCTGATTAAGCGCTTTTTAAAAAGCGGAACGAAAAGACGCTCCGCCGCGCCGGTGCAGGAAGTCATCGAAGAGCCGGATTTGGACAAACTCCCCTTTCTTTTTTGCTGGCCGAAGGACGGCGGGCGGTTCGGGACACTGGGGTTGATGTTCACGGAAAGTCCCAAGACCAGAATCCGCAACGTCGGCATCTACCGTATGCATGTTTATTCGCCGACTACGACCGGGATGCATTACCAGATTCAAAAAGGGGGCGGGTTTCATTATTTCGAGTGCGAGAAGATGGGAATTCCGCAGGAAGTGGCGGTAGTTTGCGGCGTGGATCCGGCCTTGATTCTATCCGCCGTGGCGCCCCTGCCGGAAGGGATAGATGAAGTGCGGCTGGCGGGGTTTTTGCGGCAGGGAGCGACGCGGATGGTGAAGGCCAAAAGTTTGAATTTGGAAGTGCCGGCTGAAGCGGAACTGGTCATCGAAGGAGTTTGTCCGCCGAATGAACGCAAAGAGGAAGGGCCGTTCGGCGACCATTTCGGCCATTATTCCCATCCGGCCCCCTTCCCGGTTTTTCACGCCCAAAAAATCACCCGCCGCCGGGATGCGATATTTGTCGCCTCCATTGTCGGCAAGCCGCCGCAGGAGGATCGCTGGATGGGGGACGCCGTACAGGAGGTGCTGGGCCCCTTGATAAAACTGATGCATCCGGAAATCGAGGATATGTGGAGCTACTACCAGGCGGGGTTTCACAATCTTTTGGCCGTTTCGGTGAACAATCGTTTTGCCAAGGAAGGGGTGAAAACGGCGCTTTCGCTTTTGGGGCAGGGGCAGTTGGGCTTGACCAAAATCGGCGCGGTGGTTTCCGGCGGGGTGGAGGTCAAAAACTTCCGCGCCGTTTTGCGCGAAATTGCGGCGAATTTCGATTCGGCGGAAGATTTCCTGCTTCTGCCCGGCGTGCCCTTGGATACGCTCGATTTTACCAGCTTCAAAATGAATCTGGGAAGCAAGATGATTCTGGACGCCACCCGCAAATCGGGTGCGGCGTCTGTATCCGAAAAGCCAAAGCTGGATTGGCTGAAATCCGTGCCGGGAATAGAGGAATTTGTTCTTTTGGAAAATTGTCTGCTGGTGGTCAAAACTAAAGTTAACGGCCGCCGATTGGTGGAGGATTTGGTGCAGAAGCTGGATGCGCCGGTCAAACTGGCCGCGGCCGTCAGCGCAGACGTGAATTTGCAGGACGAAGAGAATCTGCTCTGGGGAATTTTCACCCGCTTTGATTGCGCGCGGGACATTGTTTTCACCTCCGCCAAACTCATTGGTGCCGCGCCCGTCTACCGCGGAGTTTTAGGTATTGACGCCACTTTTAAAAGCGGTTATCCTCCCCCCATTGAAATGGACTTAAAAGTGGTCAAAAAGGTGGATGCGCGTTGGAACGAATACCGGATATAAGATTCAAAGATAAAAAACTCGAGCCGATCTGGGAAAAGGTCACCTCCGGCAGGCCGCTTGAAAGGGAGGATGGGCTTATCTGTTTGCAGACGCGCGATTTGATTGCGCTCGGCAAAATGGCCTCCTGGGTCAAGGAGCAAAAATCGGACAACTACGTCTATTTCGTCATTAACGCCCAACTGAACCCCACCAATCTTTGCGTTCTGGACTGCAAGTTTTGCGATTTTGCGGCCAAGCCGGGGGACAAACATGCCTACAACATGACCACCGAGGAGGCGTTGGCGCGCCTGAATGATGAGTTGCACGAAGTGCACATCGTAGGCGGGCTTTGGCCGGATTGGGATTTGAGTCACAGCTTGGAATTGATGGACCGGATTCGTGTGCATTTTCCGAAAGCGCAATTAAAAGCGTTCACCGCCGTCGAAATCGATTTTTTCGCCAAACGGGCCAAGCTTTCCATCGAGGAGGTTTTGAAAAAACTGATGGAGCACGGGCTGGTCGCCCTGCCCGGCGGCGGAGCAGAGGTCTTTTCGAAACGTGTGAAGAAAGAACTGTTCGACAAAAAAATCGGCGAGGAGCGCTGGCTGGAGATTCATGACACGGCCCACCGGCTAGGGTTGAAATCGAATGCGACACTGCTCTACGGCCATATCGAAACGCTCGAAGAACGGATTGACCATCTGCTCAAGCTGCGGGCCCAACAAGAACGCTCCGGCGGCTTTTTGACCTTCATTCCGCTGGCCTTTCAGCCCGGCAATACCGGCATCACCGACCGGTTTACTTCGGCCATCGACGATTTGCGCACCTTGGCCACCAGCCGGCTCGTTCTGGACAATTTCCCCCATATCAAATCGTACTGGGTAATGTTGGGAGAAAACACAGCTTCCATTGGTTTGAACTTCGGCGGGGATGATTTGGACGGCACCATCGGGGAGGAGAAAATCGCCCATCTGGCCTTGGCGGAAAGCCCGGCGGGGCTTACGCGCAGCCGCTTGATGGCGATGATTCGGGAATCGGGGAGAATTCCGGTGGAGCGGGACGCCTGCTACAACGTGTTGCACGTGTACGAAAACGGCGCCGCGCCAAAAAAGGAATTGCAGCCGCAGGTGGCATGAAGCCGGTCATTGGCAAAATCCCCTATTTGAATTCCTTTCCGTTTTATTCCGGCTGGGAAAGGCTGCCGGTCGAAACGGTGGAGCTTTTCCCCGGCCAACTGGGGAATCTGGCGCGGGAGGGGAAAATCGACGGCGGACTTTTGTCCCTTTACGACTTTTTCACCGTCGAGGATGAATTTTCCGCTCTGGACTTGGGGATTGCCGCCCGGGGACCGGTAAAAAGCATTCTGCTTTTCACCGACTGCCCGCTGTGGGATTTGAGCGACAAGCAGATTGCCGTCACCGACCAGACCGCCACCTCGTTCCGGCTTATGCGTCTCATTTTGGAAGGGAAGGAAAAGCAAACGGGGCTGCGCTACACCACCGACATTACCCAAAAATCGGCCGGGATGCTTTTAATCGGCAACCAGGCGTTGGCGGAGAAACGGAAAAAGCTGCGCACGTATCGTTACCTTTACGATTTGTCGGAATTCTGGTATCACTGGACGGGGCTGCCTTTTGTTTTTGCCGTCTGGGCCTTCCGCAAAACGCTTCCGTCCGCCGTTTTGGAAAAAATAAAAATCCAACTGGAAAGTTCGCTGGAAAAATGTCTGGCGAATCTGGAAAATGTGGCGGCTCTGGGTTCGGATGATTTGGGGACGCTGGAAGAACGGACGGCCTATCTGCGGGGCATTATCTATCGTCTCGGCCCGGAAGAGAAAAAGGGGCTGGAACTCTTCAAGTCGGCTTTGGTTAAGGCCAAAATGTTGGAGGAGGCGGGTGCCGTTGTTTGAAGTCTTAAAAGAAAAAATCCGCATCGGGGAACGGCTTTCCTTCGACGAGGGCGTTCTCCTTTACAAGGAAGCGTCCCTTTTGGATTTAGGGGAGCTGGCGGCGGAGAAAAAAGCGGAGCGGCTGCCCGAGGATGTGGTCACCTTCGTGGTTGACACCAACCCGAACTACACGAACGTCTGCAACTACGACTGCGTTTTCTGCGCTTTTTATCGCCACGCCGATGCGGCGGATGCCTATACTCTGGAGCACGATGAAGTCCTGAAGAAAATAAAATGGTCGGAGGAACAGGGGGCGACAACCGTTTTGTTGCAAGGAGGCGTACATCCCGATTTACCGATGGATTACTACACCGGTTTGGTTCGCAAAACCCGGGAGCTTTTTCCGAAGTTGACGCCGCATTTCTTTTCGGCGCCGGAAATTTGGGGGATGGCGGAGGTTTCCGGACTTTCCACGCGGGAGGTTCTGCGGCGTTTGAAAGAGGCGGGACAGTTCACCCTGCCGGGGGGTGGGGCGGAGATGCTTTCCGACCGGGTGCGGCGGAAATTTTCCCGCATTAAAGGGACTTCCAACAAATGGCTGGACGTGCACCGGGAAGCGCATGAGTTAGGTTTCCGTTCCACTGCCACGATGATGTACGGGCATATCGAAACGGCGGAGGATGTCATCACCCACCTCGATTCAATCCGCACCCTGCAGGATGAGACCAAAGGGTTTACGGCGTTTGTTCCCTGGAGCTTCAAGCCGGGGAACACCAAGCTGGAAAAGCATATCCCCTTTTACGCCGGGGCGAACGCCTATTTGCGGATGATTGCCGTCTCCCGTTTGTATCTTGACAACTTCGATCACATTCAGGCCTCCTGGTTTTCTGAGGGGAAAAAAGCGGGGCAGGCGGCACTCTACTTCGGAGCGGATGATTTCGGCGGGACGCTTTTTGAAGAGCATGTCCACGAGGCAACCGGGTTTGTAAATCAGGTGACGGTAGAAGAAGTTGTTACTTTGATAAAGGAAGCGGGCTTCCGTCCCGCCCAGCGCACCACCCTATACGAGATTATCCGGTACTGCTAAACCAGTTCCACTTCCGGTTTAGTTTTTAGAATTCCCTTTTTAGCTGCTTTGTCGAAAAGCAGCTTCAAGGCCCTCTCCCCTTTTTGTCCCATATCGAGGGTGTAGTCGTTGACATACATCCGCACAAATTTGCGGCCCGTGGCCATACCGATGCCGCGGCCGAACTGCAGGGCGTAGTCCAGTGCCGCCGGTTCATGGGCAAAGCCGTATTCAATGCTTTTTTTAAGTCCGGTGGAAATTTCCTCCGCCAGCGTTTTTCCCAGATCCTTGCGCACCACGTCCAGCCCCAAGGGGAGAGGGAGTCCGGTTTCGGCAAACCAAAGCTGGCCAAAGTCGGCGATTTTGTGCAAACCGGTTTCCGGATAAGTCAACTGCCCTTCGTGGATGATGACGCCCGCTTCCGCCTTACCACTCTTGACTGTTTCAAACACGTTGGCAAAATCGACCGGCACCGGTTCAAACGGCGGCAAGTAGATTTGCGCCAAAAGATAAGCCGTCGTCCAAACGCCGGGGATAGCCACTTTTTTTCCTTTCAAATCCTCGGTTTGAATCGGTTCACGCGCCACCAGAATCGGGCCGTAGCCCTCCCCCATGCTGGCGCCGGTTTTCATTATCCAGTAATCCCCGGCCATCTGCGTGAAAGCAAAGGCGGAAACGGCGGTGACTTCCAATTCCTTTTTGAAGGCCCGCTCATTTAAGGTCTGAATGTCGGCCATAACATGCTCGATTTCAAAGTCCCGGATTTTGACCTTTCCCTTGGCCAGCCCGTAAAACATAAAAGCATCATCTGGGTCAGGGGAATGGCCGATCTTAAGCATTTTCTTTTCCACGTCTGGAAGATAGAGAATTCTGGCCGTTACGCCATATTGCCATCCATTCGGGCATACGTATATTCCCGTCTTAAATGAAAGAACGGCCGGGAGGGTGCGGGCCGTTGAATTGTTTGCTCAAGGGAGGATGTATGCGCCGTTGGTTAGCCGCCGGACTTTTCGTACTCGTTTCGATTCCCCCCCTTGCGGCCCGCGGGCGGTGGGGGGACCGGTATTCCGATTTTCACTACGCCCGCGACCGGGTCTTCGACTTAATCCACGTCAAACTGGAAATTGCCTTCAACGAAACGGAACGCTCGTTATCCGGCAAGGTCACCCACACCTTTACGCCCCTTTTGCCCGACCAGCGATATTTGTTTCTGGATGCCGTCGGGCTGGAGATTAAAAAGGTCACCGACCCGACCGGGAATTTGCTCCTCTTCGAGCAGTTGGAGGAAGGGCTGAAAATCGATTTGCGGCTGCCGTACCGGGCTTTTGCCGACACGTTTGCCGTCACCATCGAATACGGCGGCCGGCCAAAAGCGGGGCTTTATTTCATCCAGCCGGACGCCAAATACCCGCGCAAGCGCCGCCAAATCTGGACGCAGGGGGAGACCGAAAACACCCGCTTTTGGATTCCGATTTACGATTATCCCAACGACCGGGCGACTTCGGAAATGATTGTCACCGTGCCGGAGAAATATCTGGCGGTCTCCAACGGGGAGCTGGTTTCCGACACGCGCGCCGGCGGCAAGCGAGTTTTCCACTGGCGGGAAAACGTGCCGCACGTCCCATATTTGATATCGCTGGTGGCCGGGGAATACGAAATGCACGCCGAGACAACCACCGTCTATGCCGGCGGGGAGACCAAAGTGGTGCCGGTTCTGTTCTACTACCCGCCGGGTGAAAAGGAAAAAGCGATTCGTTCTTTCGGTAAGACCGGCAAGATGATGCGCTTTTTTTCCGAAAAAATCGGCGTGCCGTATCCGTACGAAAAATATTCCCAAGCCACGGTGGACGAGTTTATGTGGGGGGGGATGGAAAACATCTCCGCCACCACCCAGACGGAAAGGACTTTGCACGACCGGCTGGCGCACCAGGATTACAAATCGGAAGGGCTGGTGGCGCACGAGCTGGCCCACCAGTGGTGGGGGGATTTGCTCACCTGCCGGGACTGGTCGCATATCTGGCTGAACGAGGGGTTCGCCACCTACTTCGACGCTTTGTTCCAGGAGTATGATCTGGGCCCCGATTATATGCCGGTGGAGATGCGGGACAGCCGGGATGATTATTTGCGGGAAGACAAACAGTACCGCCGCCCGATCGTCACCCAATACTATACCGACCCTTTGGATGTGTTCGACTCTCATGCCTATCCCAAAGGGGGATGGGTTTTGCACATGCTGCGCAACTATCTGGGTGAGGAGCTTTGGTGGAAGGGAATCAATCACTACTGCAAAAAGCATTACGCCGGCAGCGTGGTCACCGCCGATTTCGAAAAAGCGATGGAAGAAGCGAGCGGCAAGAATCTTGACTGGTTTTTCCAGCAGTGGGTCTATAAAGGAGGGTATCCGGAGCTTAAAATCCGCTCCCGTTGGGATGATTCCGCCAAGGCCACCAAAATCACCGTCCAGCAAACGCAGACAACTGATTCCCTCACACCGCTTTTCCGGATGCAGTTGCCAATTGTCGTTACGGCTGCAAAAGAGACCATTCATGACACGCTCTGGATAGATCAAAAGGAGGAAGTTTTTTACATCCCCGGTTCGGAACGCCCAAAAATGGTGGAAATCGACCCCCGGCTCACGGTTTTGAAAAAAGTGGATTTTGAACGGACGGAGGGGGCTTTGCGCTACCAGTTGGCTCAAAGCTCCTTTGCCGAATCCCGGCGGGAGGCAGCGGAGGCGTTGGGAAATTTCGTTTCAGACGAAACGGTCGAAGCACTGGCCAAGGCGCTGAAGTCCGGCCGGTTTTTCGATGTTCGCCGGGAGGCGGCTTTGTCTCTCGGCAAAATTCGCGGCGAGAAGGCCAAAAAAGCGATTTTGGCCGGTTTGTCGGATGCCGATTCCCGCGTCCGCCGCAATTGTGTAAAAGCGCTTGGAAATTTTCCCGAAGATGGGGAAGTCGTTGCCCGGCTGAAACAGGTTTTTGCCGCCGATACGAGCTACGCCGTGGCGGCGCAGGTAATGACCACTATTGCCGAACTGCAGCCAAAAGACGCCTTCGAGTTTTTGCAAAAAGGGCTTGGGCGTTCCTCCCACAACGAGGTCATCGCCACGGCTGCCTTGAAAGGGTTCGTGGAATTGAAGGATGCCAAAGCAGTCGATATTCTGTTCGCGCACACGGCCTACGGCCGTTCCTTCCCCATCCGCTCGGCCGCCATCGAGGCCTTGGGAAAACTGGGGCATTATCTGGGAAGGGATGAAGGGCTGGCCGCCTCCCGCTTGAAAGAGAAAATCAGAAAAACGCTGGTGGGTTTTTTGAGCGACCCCAAGTACAATGCCCGTCTTTCAGCCATCGAGGCCTTGGGGACTTTCGGCGACCCGGAATCAATTGAAGAGTTAAAAAAGGTTGAAACGAGCGAAGCGCACTACCAACTGGTCAAGGCCGCCCGCCATTCCATCGAGGAAATCCGCACCGGCCGAAAGGACTTTTCCGATATGGACGAGCTGCGGGCCCGCTTGGAAGGGCTGGAGGATGAAAACAAGGGGCTACGACAGCGTATTGAAGCCTTGGAAAAGAAGCGGTAATGGTCAAGACCCTGATTTATGAGTCCGGGATTGTCCGGGAAGGAAAACTGGAGGAGATAGCCAAGCCGGGAGTCATCGGCTGGGTTGATTTTGAAAACCCAACCGATTTGGAACTAACGCAGGCGGCCGGGCTCTCCAAGTTGGAAGTTCAAGAGTTGAAGGACAATCTGGGCCGGACGCAGGGGGCGGTCACCAAAAACTACGAACAGTACACCCTTTTAATTTTCCGCTCCGCCTTGCGCGGGGAGCGGGAGGCGTACACCCAGCCGTTCGTGATTCTGATTTCCAAAAAACAGAAGGACTTCATCACGCTACACCGCCACCCCTCCACCAGCATGGAGCGGATTCGACGCTATCCGCCCCAGCGGCTGGCTTCCATTTTCGCCAAGGGGCCGACGATGCTTTTGTACGTTTTGCTGGATGAGTTCATCGAAAGCTACCGGGCGGCTTTGGCGGCGGTGGAGGATGTGGTCGAAGAGGTGGAGGAGGAAGTGATTGCCGGCACGTCCCGGGATGTCGTTTTAAAACAGGTTCTGGCCATCAAAAAAGCGCTGGTTTTTTACCGCAAGGATTTGGCCGCCAACCGGGAGGTGATTTCCAGCATCGAGAAGGAGTACGCCGAAAATCTCGATCGAGGCCTGCTCTCCAAATTCCGGCTGCACTACGCCGATCTGGCCGCGCTTTACGACAGCGTTTCCATTTATCATGATGTTTTGTCGACTGCTATCGAGGTGCACCTGTCCATCGTTTCCAACAATTTGAATCAGACGATGAAAAAGATGACCTCCTGGGGAGCCATTATCTTGGTCCCCTCCCTAATCGCCGGGATTTATGGGATGAATTTCGCCCATTTGCCCCTTTCCGACAGCATCACCGGTTTTTGGATTCTGCTCGGATTTATGGCCGGCTCGGTTCTTGGGCTGGTGCGGTATTTCAAAAAACGGGACTGGATTTAATGGTTTCCGGTTCCTGATACCTTTTCCCAAAAACGCCACGCCGTTCGTTGCAAATTTGCGAGGAAAAAAATTGTTTCACGCGAAACAATTTGGATAAGTGCCGGTTTTTCAGCGGCTTGGTTGGGAGAAAAAGGATTTTTTTACGGCTCGATTAAAACCGTTCGGATGGAAAGCGTTTTTTGGAAGGGTTGACGCCGGGGAGAATTTTGCGGATATTAAGAGCGAAAAAAGACCCAAACTTGGACAAAAACCGGGGAATTATGTACGAAATTTCGGTCTTTACAACCTTTGCCGCTTCCCACCATTTGGCGGGATACAACGGGGACTGCGCCCGCGACCACGGCCACAACTGGAAGGCCGAAGCGGTGGTGACCGCCAATGGATTGGATGATGTCGGCATCGCCATCGATTTCAAGGAGGTCAAAAAGCTGTTGAAGGAGATCACCGAGCCGCTGGACCATCGCAATCTGAACGACCTGCCGCCGTTTGACCAGAAAAATCCGACGTCGGAAAACATCGCCGCCTGGATTTACGGCGAGCTGGAAAAACGGCTTCCGTCCGGCGTCAGGCCGCTAAAGGTACGGGTCTGGGAAACGGAAAAATATTCAGTCACCTATTCCAAATGAGTTTGAAGGTCAACGAAATCTACTTTTCCATTCAGGGGGAATCCTCCTACGCCGGGCTCCCCTGCGTTTTCGTCCGGCTGACCGGATGCAATTTGCGCTGTGTATGGTGTGACACGGAATACGCCTTTTACGAGGGGGAATGGAAAGCGCTCGACCAAATCGTGGCGGAAGTGAGTCAGTTCGGCTGCAAGCTGGTGGAACTGACCGGCGGGGAGCCGCTTTTGCAAAGGGAAAGCTTTGTCTTGGTGGATAAACTAATAGTAGCCGGATTCAAAGTGCTTATCGAGACCAGCGGCTCGATTTTGCTCGACAAATTAAATCCGGCAGCCATCAAGATAATGGACATCAAATGTCCTGGCAGCAAGATGGAACACAAAAACCGCTGGGAGAACATCCATTTTCTGACTCCCAAGGACGAAGTGAAGTTCGTTCTGGCCGACCGGGGGGATTATGACTGGGCGGTTGCCGTTTTGCGCAAGCATCAACTGGACAGAAGGGCGACAGTTCTTTTCTCCACCGTTTTCGGAGCGCTGGAGCCTGTGAACGTGGTGGAGTGGATTTTGCAGGACAGGTTGCCGGTGCGCTTTCAACTGCAAATGCACAAGTTCATCTGGCATCCGGAGACTAAAGGCGTATGAGGAGGCCGTTGGCCGTTGTTTTAATAAGCGGGGGGATGGATTCGGCCGTGGCGCTCGCCATGACTTTGAAGGAAGGGTTTGCCGCCGCCGGGCTGCATTTGAACTACGGGCAGAAAACAGAAAGGGGGGAGGAGCGCGCCTTTCAAGAAATTTGTGATTTTTACGGCATCCACCGGCGAATGGCGGTTCCTCTTCCCTACTTTTCACAAATCGGCGGTTCCAGTTTGACGGACGAGAAAATTCCGGTATCGACCGCCGGTGTCGATTCAACGACGATTCCGACTTCCTACGTGCCGTTCCGCAATGCCCACGGGCTTTCAATCGCCGCTTCCTGGGGGGAGGTTTTGGGAGCTTCCCGACTCGTCATCGGCGCCGTGGAGGAGGACAGCTCCGGCTATCCCGACTGCCGGGAGGTTTTTTACAAGGCGTTTGAAAAGGCAATCGATTTGGGAACCAAACCGGAGACGAAAATTGATATTTGGATGCCGGTGATTCATTTTTCCAAGGCGGAAATCGTCCGCAAGGGGAGCGAATTGGGTGTTCCGTTCCATTTGACCTGGTCTTGTTACCAAAATGAAAATTTGGCCTGCGGGGTGTGCGACAGCTGCCGGCTGCGGCTTAAAGGATTTGCCCAAGCGGGGATCGAAGACCCGATTCCCTACAAAAAGAAAGAGAGCATCCATGCGTGATTTGCAGAGCGAAAAGGATTTCCGGAACGTCCCCTTGAACCGGGTCGGCATCAAAAACCTGCGCTATCCAGTGGAGGTTTTGGACCAGAAGGCGGGGCGGCAGAAAACGGTGGCCAACATTTCGATGTTTGTCGATTTGGCCGGTGATTTGCGGGGCACCCATCTTTCCCGCTTCGTGGAGCTGGTGCACAGGCATAAAGATGAAATAGGGGTTTCCAATCTGGCTTCCATTCTTTCGGACACCAAGGAGTCATTCGGCTCTCGGGATGCTTATCTGGAACTTGCTTTCCCCTACTTCATCGAAAAACAGGCGCCCGTAACGGGGGAGCGTGGGCTTTTGGAATATCGGGCGTTTTTTGCCGCTTATCTGTCTGATTCTTATCGCGGCACGGTGGGGGTTTCGGTGCCGGTGACCACGCTCTGCCCCTGTTCCAAGGAGATTTCGGCAGCCGGGGCGCATAATCAAAGAAGTTTGGTCGGGTTGTGGGTGGAGGCCTCCCGCTTTGTCTGGTTCGAAGAACTGATTGCACTGGTGGAGGAAAAGGCCTCGTCCGAACTGTTTTCCCTTTTGAAACGGGAGGATGAGAAATTCGTGACCGAAAGGGCGTATGCCAATCCCCGATTTGTGGAGGATTTGGTGCGGGAAATCACGCTCGAACTGGAGGATGATGAAGAGGTTTCCGGTTTCCGGGTGGAGGTGGAATCGCTCGAATCAATACACAATCACAATGCTTACGCCTTGGTCGAGCGTGGGTCTGTCCTCGGCCCGGTTTCCACAATTCCCTTCTGGGCGCCGGAAAAAATAACCACGGCGTTTTAGTTCCTTGGCGAGCCAGAAAGTTTTGCTTATCGACGACCAGCTTCTGTTCATTTCGCAAATTTCGTCCGGGCTTGCAGCTTTGGGACTGGAAGTCGAATCAACCTTGCCGGGCAATAACGGACTCGTTGGAAAAGCGGCGCAAAGTTCGCTCGTTTTGGTGAATCTTGGATTTGGAGGTGAAAAAGCGCTGGAAGTGGTGCGGAGCTTGCGGAAAAATTTGCCGGATTTGCCGATTGTGGGCTACTGCGGTCACGAGGAGAAAACTATTAGGGAAGCGGGGCTGAAAGCTGGAGCGACGACGGTGGTGCCGAATTCACAGGTCACGCTGAATCTCGGGAAAATCGTTGGTCAATTCGTCAAATTTGGATGAAAAGGAAAAGTGTAAAAGAAGAAGCGGAAACAAAGCCGGAGGGTTTGTTTGTCCGAATTTACCGGCTGGTGAACACCATTCCGCCGGGAAAAGTGACCACGTACGGCACCATCGCGCGGGTTTTGGGGAATCCGCGGCTTTCCCGCCGGGTGGGGTTTGCGATGGCTTCGCTACCGCAGGGTTCGAAGGTTCCCTGGCACCGGGTTCTCGGGAAAAACGGCATTACCGTTCCTCCTCCCTATAACGCCCTTCAAAAGGCGTTATTGACGAAGGAAAAGGTGCGCTTCGACAAAAACGGCCGGCCCCTGGAGAGGCATTTTCATCTGTTTTGAAAGGGGGCGGGCTTGATTTTTCGACTAAAATTCTTACCTTAACAGTGCCCATTAAAACGGGTTTGACCCTGCTCCCTCCAAGCCCCAACGCTCGGAGGCAGCTGAACTTTTGACCGAAGGGAGAGGAATGCAAAACTACGAAACGACTTTGATTTTGTCCCCCATTCTGCCGGAAGCGGAATGGGAGGCGAAGGTTTCCCGCTACGAAGGGCTGATTACGGCCGCCGGCGGGGAAATCAAGAAGAAAGAAATTTGGGGGGTGCGCAAGCTGGCCTATCCCATCCGCCACCGCTCGCAGGGGTATTACGTCTTTTTCCAATATCAGGCGCCCGGGGAACTGCCGCGGGAGCTGGAGCGGAACATCCGGCTGGACGAGGAGATTCTGCGCCATTTGACCGTGGTGGCCAAGCCGGTTCCCACCCGCCCGGAGCCGCCGACGCCGCAGCTTGAAGCGAAAGGAGTGGAATAATGCCGCGCCGCTTTGAACGGGAAGAGGAACATTCGAGGGAAAGGGGAGATCGGGGAAGCCGTCCGCCGGCCGCCAAGAAAAGCTGCCGCTTTTGCGCCAACCCCTTTGACCCGATCGACTACAAGAACGAGCGGCAGGTGCGCCGTTTGGTCTCCGAGCGGGGAAAAATTCTGCCCCGCCGGGCCACGGGGAACTGCGCCAAGCACCAGCGGGAGGCGGCCATTGCCGTCAAATACGCCCGGCATCTGGCGATTTTGCCGTTTGTTTCGGAATTTCATAAATGAAGCAAAACGCCTTTCTTTTGGCCTTAACTTTCGGCCTGGCCGTCTTGGCCACCAGCGGCTGGGTGCCGGCGGGGCTGGTATTCGTCATTAATCTGGCGCTTACGGCGGCCTTGATCTTCCTTTTCGGGCGGCTGCCGGTGAAGACCTCGCTCGGGTGGATATTCGTTCTGACGGCGGCTTCCGGCTGGATGGGAAAAAGCTGGATGACCTCGGCGATCTATTTCGCCTTGATCCTCCTTCCGGCCGCCGCGGCCGGACTGGCGGTGGCGAAAAAAATGGCATACGGGCGGGCGTTTTGGGTCATGGCTTTTTCGGCGGTGGTTCCGACGGGTCTTTTTGTGTCGTTTGCCTATGATTCGGTCAAGCTCCAGCTTGCCTCCATGGGTGAAACGATGAAACAGCTTTTTGCCGGGTTCGGTTCGTCGGTCCAAGCCGCCGAGTTGCAGAAGGCGGTGCAATCGTATCTGGAGTTCATCATCGACGTGATCCCGGCCCTCTACTTTATATCCAGTTTTTTCTTTTTGGCGATGGCTCATCTTTTGGCCCTCTGGGCCCTGGGGCGGGCGGGTGTTTTTTCCCCGGGGCCGAAGAAGTTTGTCACCTGGCAGGCGCCCTTCTTTTTGATTTTTCTGCTTGGCGCCGGGCTGGCGGGGCATCTTTTTCTGCAGAATGGCTGGGTGCGCGCGGCGGACAACCTGCTTTTGATCGTGGTTTTCGTCTACGCCATCTGCGGAACCTCCAATCTGGAGTATTTTTTCAAAAAGCTGCGCACCCACTGGGCCATCAAGGGGCTTTTTTACATCTGGCTGGTGCTCTTCGGGCTGGCCTCTTTTTTCATTCTGTCGGCGGTCGGGTTTTTGGACAGCCGGTTTGATTTTCGGGGGCTCAAAAAAGTTGGTTTGGCAAAGGAAAGCGAGGAATAAATGAAAGTCATTTTAAAAGAAGACGTGGAAAAACTGGGAAAGGTGGGAGAGGTGGTCAGCGTGGCGGACGGCTACGCCCGGAACTTTTTGATACCGCGTCAGCTGGCCACCGTGGCCACCAAGGGAACTTTGCGCGCGGTCGAGCACATCACCCGGGAAAAGGCCTTGCGCGACCAGAAAAAGCGCCGGGAGCTGGAACGGCTGAAGCAGACCATAGAGAAACTCTCCTTAATGACCGAAAAAGAAACAGGGGAGGAGGATCGGCTGTTCGGGTCGGTCACCAGTTCGGAGGTCGCCGAGCTTTTGGCCCAGCAGGGGGTCAGCGTGGACCGGCGGAAAATCGAGCTGGAGGAGCCGATCAAGGCGCTCGGAATTTACGAAGTGCCGGTGAAACTGGGGCTGGATATCACCGCCACGGTAAAACTCTGGGTGGTGCGGAAAAAAGAGGAGATTTCGGGGTAAACGGAAGCACCTTTGGAGCGTATTACTAAGGGAAGCGGGTACAACGGATGGCTCTTATGATTCAATCCAAAATAAACGGACTGGCCCTGGACGTTTCCACCCAGTCGCCGGTGGTGATTCTGGCCCCGCTGGACGCCTCCGGCCCGAGCGGGGAGAAGGTTTTACCCATCTGGATCGGCCCCTTCGAGGCACAGGCGATTGCGATGGAGCTTTCCGGCATCCCCTCCAAAAGGCCTTTGACCCACGATTTAATCAAATCGGTCATTTCCATGATGGGGGGGAAAGTGGAAAAAATCGAGGTGACCGAGCTGGTGAACCAGACCTTTTATGCCAAAATATACGTTTCCGTCAACAGCCACATGGTGGAAATCGACGCCCGGCCTTCCGATTCTTTGGCTTTGGCTTTGAAATCGAAAGCCCCCATTTTTGTCAACGAGGAGCTTTTCCAGGACAAGAAAGACCAGATGGGGCCCATCGGCGGGCCGGAGCAGGGAGGGGAATCCCCCGATTCGCTGAGGGAACGGCTGCGGCGCATCAATCCAGAAGATTTCGGCCGGTACTCGCTTTAGTTTTTTCCCTCGTTTTTTGCAATTCAATTCCCAGAACATATAGGGAAATATTGATACCCTTTGTTGCGTCAGGAGTTACTCCTGACGCAACAGCCGCAACATTGAAAATGGAGGACTAAAGTCCTCCGCTACGCTAAAAAAGTTGATTATATTGCTTTTGGCAGTGTCGAAAACCTGAAAAACGTATCTGCCCCTTATATGATTTCTGAAGAACAAATCTGGAAAGCGCTGGAAGGCGTAAAGGACCCCGAACTGGGGATTTCCATTGTCCGGCTGGGGATGGTCAAAAAAGTGAGCGTGGAGGGGGGGAGGGTGACCGTCGATGTCGCTTTGACCATTTCCGGCTGTCCCCTGCGGGAAAAAGTGGAGAAGGATGTGACCGAGGCGGTCTCCAACCTTGATGGGGTGTGCTCCGTTCAGGTCAATTTGGGGGTGATGGCCAAAGAAGAGCGGGACGAACTGGTGGCGCAGTTGACCGGAAGAAAACAAAGCCAGCTTTTCGCCGGGCAGCGCCCGAAAAAAGTCATTCCCATCGCCTCCGGCAAAGGGGGGGTGGGGAAATCGACGGTGACCGCCAATTTGGCGGTGGCGTTGGCCGCTTCCGGTTACAAAGTCGGCGTCATTGATGCCGATGTGTATGGATTTTCCATCCCGCAAATGTTAGGCGTTTCCGGACGCCCCACGGTCATCAACCAGATGATTATCCCGCTCGAAAAAGACGGCGTCAAGGTCATCTCCATCGGTTTTTTAGTGCCGGAGGATGCCTCGGTCATTTGGCGCGGACCGATGCTGCACAAGGCGATCACCCAGTTTATGACCGACGTTTTTTGGGGGGAGCTTGATTTCCTGCTTCTGGATTTGCCGCCGGGAACGGGGGATGTTTCCATCACCGTGGCGCAGGCGTTGCCGGAGGCGGAGATATTAATCGTCACCACGCCGCAGAAGGTGGCCTTTAACGTGGCCGCGCGGATTTCCAAGCTGGCGGAGGTGGCGCACTTGAAAATTATGGGGGTGGTGGAAAATATGTCCTACTTCCAGACGCCGCAGGGGGAAAAGATTCACATCTTCGGCAAGGGAGGCGGGCGGGAGCTGGCCGGGAAACTTGGAGTGCCGCTCATCGGCGAAATTCCGATCAAAGTAGAAATCCGGGAAGGGTCGGACCGGGGGGAGCCGGTTTCGATTTACCGCAAGGACTCCGCCACCGGGCGGCTGTACGCCGAAATCGCCCGGAAGCTGGCGGCGACCTTACCTCAACCAGCCTTGGCCGTTTCGTAAATCTTTTCCAGTTTTTTCAAAATCAAAGGGAGGGCAAACTTTTCAACCACCTTCTTTTGGCCGGTGTCTCCCATTTGTTTGCGGAGGTCAGTACTCTCTGCAAGCTTGGTCACCGCTGTTGCAAGTTTTTCACCCGTGCCGCCGACAAAGTCGGACAACGGAATCAGAAACCCCTCATTTCCATCGTTGATGATTTCCGGGATGGCGCCGGCTTGGGGGCCGATGACCGGCAAACCGGCGGCCATTGCTTCGATAACCGAGAGGCCGAACGATTCCTCATACGCCAGCGAAAGAAAAATGTCAGTTGCGGCCAGATAGGGGCGCACGTCGGCCACCCCGCGCGGGCCGCTCCAGAAAAAGTAGGGGCCCAGCCCCTCCCGTTTAATTTCCTCAAAACACTGAATAAAAAGCTTTTTATCGTGGGGGTACCAGCCGCCGACAATGAGAAAACGAAGTTTCGGCTCCCTTTCCAAAAGTTTGGGCGCCAGCCGGGTTAAATCGAGATGCCCCTTCTTCGGGGTGATGCGGGAAATCATTCCGACCACGATTTCGCCACCCGTCCAACCCAATTCTTTTCTGGTTTTTTCGCGCAGTTCCGGAGCCGTTTTCCAGTTCTCCGGCAGAATGCCGTTGTGCAGGGTTTCGATTTTTTCCGGTCCGACGGGATAGACGGCGCGGCATTTTTCGGCCAGAAAATCGGAAACCGGCAGAATGCGGCTGACTTTGGAATAAAGCCAGCGGTGGTAAAAATCTTTCTTGGGGCTTCCGGGGGATTGGTGTTTGACCAAAAAGAGTTTGGATTCTGGGTATTTTCTTAGCGCCCAGACCAAATAGGGCAGGTCTTTGGGATAATGGCAAATGACCAAGTCGATTTTCTTTTCGGTCAGCAACTCACGGATTTTCGCAATCAACCCCCAACGATTTTGGGCGGTGAGCAAGTTTGGCGTTTCAGTTTGCTTTTCGGATAAGGGGGTTTTTCCCCGAACCAAAAGGTGACTCTCCTTTTTTTCCGACAGCCAGAAATTGTGCCAGTCCAAGGGGACTTTTTCCATTCCCCCCCAGCCGCCGGAGGTTATGACCTGCAGGATTTTCAAATGAAGAAAAAAAAGGCGGCCGAGACGATCAGGATGTAAACCAGAAAAATCAGAAGCTCGTAGCCCAGAATCTCCTTGAATTCCACTTTGGCCACGGTCAAAAGCGGGATGGCCCAGAAGGGCTGAATCAAATCGGTGGCCATATCCCCCCAGGCGTAGGAGGTGACCACCTTGGCGGTCGGCACGCCCAGGTTTTGGGCGGCGTCCAAAAGATACGGCGCCTCGATGGCCCACTTGGAGCCGCCGGAGGGGACAAAGTAGTTCACCAGCCCGGAGTACCAGTACACGAGCAAAGGATAAGTTTTGGCCGAAGAAATGGAAACGAACCAGTTGCCGACAATTTCCGCCAAACCCGAATCCTTGATGATGCCGTACATCCCGGCGTAGAAGGGAAACTGAACGAAGACGCCGAAAACCAGCTTCCCCCCTTCTTCCGCCGCCCGCCAGAAGCTCTGCGGGGAGGAATGGAGGGCGAGGCCCATGAAAAGGAAAACGAAATTCAGAAGATTAATATCCAGATTGGTCTTACCGGACGCAAAACGCATCCAAAGCCAAAGTCCGGCAACGAGGGCAAAGGAAACATTGAGGAACGGCGTCTTTTCCCACCAATCGAGCCAGCTTTTCGGCTTGGAAAGCCGGTAGTTTTCCCGGCTGCCGAAGGTTTCCAAAAGTTGGGGATCGACCGGGCGGCTTTTTTCGGGGGCGGGATGCAAAGCCGGGACCAGGAATGCCAAAACAAGCGTGACGAGGCCGACCAAAATCAAATTAAAACTTGAAAAAATCGTTTCCCCGGTCGAAATGACGCCGATTTTTGCCTCGAGAAAATGCCCCGGCGTGGCCACCAAAAGGGGAGCCGAGGCAGAGAGGCCGGCGTGCCAGGTGCAGCCCATTCCCAAATAGGCGGCGGCAACTAAAAGCGGATAGTCCACGCCGGTTTTTCTTTTGGCAATCTGTCGAACCAGAAGCGCCGAGCCGACCATTGAAAGCCCCCAGTGGAAAAAGGCCAGCGCGAGCGAGGCCAAGGTCATTACCAAAATGGAGCTTTTGGGGCCTTTGGCCAGCCCGGCGACTTTTTCCAAAAAAGCGGCCACCGGGGCGGAGGCGGCGACGATGTAGCCGGTCAAAATTATCAGCGCCATCTGCATGGCAAAGGTCAGAAGCTCCCAAAAACCGTTCCCCCAGAAGTGAATGGTGTCGCCCAGCGAAATCCCGACCACCCCCAAGGACATACCGAAGGTGAAGAGGGTCAGAATCAAGGCAATGACGAAAGCGGAGGGGATGAGCCGCTCGCTAAGATTAATCAGCCCGGCGGCGCTTTGCGACAGGAGTTTCATCCGTCAGGCGGGCCGGGGGTGGGCGGCAAAGAACGGCTCGTAGCTCTTTTTCAGAAAAGCCAAACTTTCCTCCACCGTGTAAAAAGGAGTTTTTAAAACGGACTGGGCTTTTTCGATGCGCACGCCCCCCAACAGGGGGCGGGGGGCTGGCTGTTTGAGCGAGGCTGTGTCAATCGGGGTGATAAGCTCGTGGTCGTAGCCGAAAAAGCGGGCGATCCGCATGGCAAAATCGTAGCGGGAAAGATAGGTCCTGCCCGCCAGGTTCAAAATTCCCTCGACGTTTTTTTCCACCGCCTCCTTCACCAAGGCCGCCAGATTGTCTGCCAAAGTCGGGTTGTTGTACTGGTCGGAGACGATTTTGACCGGTCGGTTTTGGGAAAGTTCCCCCACGAGCCACATGAAAAAATTCGGCTTGGAGGCGAGCTCGTGGACGCCGAAGAGCACGTTTGTGCGCGCCACCAGATGGCGGCAGCCGACCCGCACCACCTTTTCCTCCCCCCAGTATTTCGTCTTGGCGTAATAACCGAGCGGGTTGGGGCGGGCCTCCTCCGAATAGGGGCCGGCTTTGCCGTCGAAGATGTAGTCGGTGGAAAAATGAACCAGAAGGCTTCCCAGCCGTTTGACTTCCTGCGCCAGAAAGCCGACCGCTTCGGCATTCACCTGGTAGGCCTGCGCGCGCTCAAATTCCGCCTGATCCACCTTGGAATAGGCGGCGCAGTTGATGACCACCTCCGGTTTGAAGGAGGAAAAAAGGGCGGCGACGGCCCCGAAGTCGGCCACGCTGGCCAACTCGGACGGAATGCCGAAGGTCCAGTTTTCCTTGCTGTTCGTGAAGGTGGCCAACAGTTCGTGAGCCGGGTCCTTGGCGAAAAGCTGGGCGATTTTCAGCCCGAGCAACCCCAAGGCCCCGGTGACCAGAACACGGCTCATTTGGTCTTTTTGGTTCGGTACTCGAAGACCCGGCGCCCCGCTTCGGCCAACGCCTCGATCGATTCTCCGGCATCGGCCCAGAACCCCTTCAAAACCGAATAGGTCATTGTCCCTTTGCCGATGTAGGCGTTGTTGATGTCGGTCACTTCGAGCTCCCCGCGGGCCGAGGGCTTCAAGGTTTTTACGATGTCGAAGACCTCGTTGTCGTACATATAAATTCCGATTACGGCCAGGTCGGATTTCGGCTTTTTTGGTTTTTCGACGATGTTTAAAACCCGCCCTCCCTTCACCTCCGCCACGCCGTAGGCCCTCGGATTGGTCACTTTTTTCAGAAAAATCTTGGCGCCAGCGCGCTGGCGCTTAAAATTTTCCACATCGTCCCGGATGGAGTCGAAAATCAAATTATCCCCGAGCATCACCAGAACCTTTTCCCCCTCGGCAAAATGCTCCGCCAAGCCGATTGCTTCGGCAATGCCCCCCTCTTTTTCCTGGTAGGTGTAGTTCAAATGCTTGAGCCCGAAGGCCCGGCCGTTTCCCAAAAGGCGCAAAAAATCCCCCGCCGAGTTGCCGCCGGTGACAATCAAGATGTCCTTGATCCCCGCCTCCACCAAGGTCTGGATGGGATAAAAAATCATCGGCTGGTCGAAGACCGGCAGAAGATGTTTATTGGTAATCTTGGTTAAGGGGTAAAGCCGGGTCCCCAACCCGCCGGCCAAAATGACGCCTTTCAAATTTTGCCTTTCAACGTCCTGCTCGTTTTTCTAAAAAGCAAAGGGCGGGGAGACCCGCCCTCGGAAAACCAAAAAAGCTATTTCTTTTCGGCTTTTTTCTCTTCTTTCTTTTCTGTTTTGGCCGGTTCGGCTTTCTTTTCGGCCTTCGCTTCGGCCGGTTTCTTTTCCTTCCCTTTGGCTTCGGCCCCTTCTTCCTCTTCCTCCCCTTCGGCCGGCTTCCGCTCGGTAATCACTTCCGGCTCGGCCACTTCGGCGGCAGCCTCCAGCTCCCCTTCCTTGATGATGGTCGGCGGCACCACGGAGGCGACGGACAGGTCGCCGTCCACCAGAATCTGAATCCCCTCGGCCAGCTTTAAATCCCGGACGTGGATGGAGTCGCCGATTTTGAGCTGGGAGACGTCCACATCGATATGCTGAGGAATTTCGGTCGGCAGACAGGAGATTTCGAGTTCGCGGAAGGTGTGCTGCAAAATTCCGCCCGTGTCCTTCACCCCCACCGGGGTTCCAATCAGGTGCACGGGGACTTTCACGGTGATTTTTTTGGAGAGGGAAACGTGCTGGAAGTCAACGTGCAGAATCCTTCCCCAGACCGGCTCCCGCTGGATTTCCCGAATCAAGGTCTTTTGGGTCTCCCGGCCGCCGTTTTCAATCTCCAAGTTGATCAAGACGTTTTCGCCGCGGATGGAATGGTACAAATTTTCAAACTCGTGGGCATTGAAAACGACCGGGGTGGATTTCCCCTCCCCGTAAACCACCCCGGGCAAAAGCCCCCGGGTGCGAAATTTTTTGGCTTTCTGTTTGCCGGCCTCTTTGCGGGCCTGGACTTTAAACGAAATTTCCTTCATGGCTGCTCCTTTTACTTAGCGTTTCAATACCGGGTCAAATCAAAAAGCAACAAAAGGGGGGCAAAACCGGCCGCACCCGTTTGTTTGCGAAGGATTTAAGATAACATATTCGGGCTAATCAAACAAGGAGGAAACCGACTCTCCGCGCGAGATGCGCAGGATCGATTCCCCGAAAAGGGCCGAGGAAGAGAGCACCTCCAGATTGGAAGGCAGCCTCTTGGCGGACAAATCGATGGTGTCGGCGACCACGAATTTTTTGATTTTGGACTTCCCAATCCGCTCCAGCGCCGGCCCGGAAAGGACCGGGTGGGTGGCGCAGGCGTAGACCGCACGGGCCCCCTTTTGGGCCAACACGTCGGCCGCCTGCACAATGGTGCCGGCGGTATCCACCATGTCATCCCGGATGATGACGGTTTTTCCCTCCACGTCGCCGATGATGTTCAAAATCTCCGCCTGGTTGGCCTGCGGGCGGCGCTTGTCGATAATCGCCAGCCCGGCGTCCAGCTTTTTGGCGAAGGCCCGGGCAATCCGGATGGCGCCGACATCCGGCGAAATCACCACCGGGTCGGGAAGTTTCAAGTCCAGAAAGTAGCGGTTGAAAATGGAGGAGGCGTATAAATGGTCGGAAGGAATGTCGAAAAACCCCTGAATCTGGGAGGCATGCAAATCCATGGTTATCACCCGGTCGGCCCCCGCCACCGTTATCAAGTTGGCCACCAGCTTGGCGGTGATCGCCACACGGGGCTGATCCTTGCGATCCTGCCGGGAATAACCGTAGTAGGGGAGCACCGCCGTGATGGTTTCCGCCGAAGCCCGGCGGCTGGCTTCGATTAAAATCAAAAGCTCCATCAGATTTTCGGCCGGGGGGTTGGTGGGCTGGATGATGAAAACGTCCGCCCCCCGCACGTTTTCGTTGATTTGCACGAAAATCTCCCCGTCCGAAAAGCGGGAAACCTCGCAGGCGGTCAAGGGGAGTCCCAAAAACTGGGCAATCTTTTCCGCCAACGGCCGGTTGGCCGTGCCGGTCAACAGTTTCAGTCGGTTCGCCATCTTCTCCTTCCCAAAGGGCGCAAAATATAATCAAAACCGGCGCAAGTGCCATGGTTTTTACCGGGTGTTATATTGAACGACGATGGTTTCCATTTCCGAGGCAAAGAAATTTCGGCGCGCGCTTTTGGCTTGGTTCGAAAAAAACCGCCGGACGCTTCCCTGGCAGGATGGGGTTGGACATCTGACCCAAAAAAATCGGGAGTATCGGGTCTTTATCTCTGAAATAATGCTGCAGCAAACCCGCTTGGACCAAGCCCTGCCCTATTATGAGCGCTGGATCAAAGAAATTCCCTCTTTTGAAGTGCTGGCAAAAACGCCGATGCAGAAGCTTTTGAAGCTCTGGGAGGGGTTGGGATATTATGCGCGAGCAAGGTACTTAAAGAGGGCGGCTCAAATCATAGTTCAGAAGCACGGCGGCCGAATACCAAACGACTACGGACAAATTCGCGCCCTGCCGGGGGTGGGGGATTACACGGCGGCGGCTTTGGCCAGTTTCATTCATCATCAGCTCTATTTGGCCATCGACGGCAACAACTTCAGGGTTCTGTCGCGGGTTTTGGCAATGCCGGGAAGTTTCTCTAGTCCAAGAAACAGAAAAAGACTGGCCGAAGCGGCATTTCCCCTGCTGGACCGCAAGCAACCGGGCCTCTTCAATCGAGCTTTGATGCGGGTGGGGGTTTTGGTTTGCTTTCCCAAAAATCCGAAATGCGGGATTTGTCCGGTTCAGATTTTCTGCCGTGCGTACCAATCCGGAGAAGTGGAACGGTTTCCGTCACCCCGGCGAAGAATAACAGCGCCGCATTATCAAATTGCCGCCGGCATCGTTTGGAAAGATGGAAAAATTCTTATCGCCCAAAGAAAACCGGACGGGCTTTTAGGGGGATTGTGGGAGTTTCCGGGCGGGAAAAGAAAATCGAAAGAAACGCTGGCGGAGGCCTGCCGCCGGGAAGTACGGGAGGAAACCGGCGTTTCCGTCCGAGTAGGCGCCCGGGCGCAAACAATTCACCACAGCTATTCCCATTTTTCCATCACCCTTTCGGTTTTTCACTGCTTTTACAAAAAAGGGACACCTCAAGCGCTGGGATGCCAGAAGGTCCGCTGGGTTCGGCCGAAGGAACTGGAAAGGTATCCTTTTCCAAAGGCCAACAAAAGAATCGTGCCCTCTTTGGCGTTGGGAAGGCTTTTGCCTAACTAAAAAGCCGCCAGGCCCCCAGCGAAAGCAGCAAAGCCAGAAGAAACGAGCCGAGGATTATCAACTCGGAGCGGTGCTGAAAGAATTTCGAAACAGCATCGTTGGGTAGCTTTTCGATTCCCGTGTCCAAATTGCGCGCCCGGCGCAAGCCCAAAAACACTCACGTGCAGAAAAAGGCCTGCGAAATCCCCAGGGCGGCGAAGAACAGCAACAAGAACAAGAGGCCGTAGGCGGCATTCGGCTCGTTTACAATGGCAAATAAAAGGGTCAAAATCACGGAAAAACCAAGCGCAACCAGTCCCATCCGGAGACGCTTTTGAATCTCCTTGGGGCCGATGTTGCAGAGCGCTCCCATTGTTACGCCCGAGCCGGGGAAAAGGCCGGTTTCAGCTCATCTTCCTTGGAAAAGAAGAGGAAGTGATCCAGATAGTAGTGCAAGAGCAGAAAGGAAAGCACCACCGTGTAGTAGCTCTGGTCTACGCTGAAACCGGAAAGTTTGTATACCACGTAAATGAAGGCCCCGGCAATAAGGGTCAAAAGGACGTTGAAGCCGTAAAATTTCCGGGTGCTTTCCCCTTCCATCATTTTGTTCACGAATGGGCTGCCGATGGCCCCTTTCTGTTTGCGCAGTTGGTTAATGTGCCAGGTCAAGGCGAGATACTGCAGGGAATGCCAGGTGTTGAACCCCTGAAAGGCGGTGTCCAGATTATTGAAGGCCGGAACGACAAAAGCGACGCCGGCCGTGGTGTACACGAAAAGGATTTTTGGCCAGTTGGCGGTTTTCGTCCGGATTTCCCGAATCGTGCGGGCTGTGAAAAGGGTTAAGCAGCCGAGGAAAAATGCGAAGGCGAGATAAGTCAAAAGACGGGTCTGTAAGAAGGGTGGAAAGAGCAGCTTGGTCGGTCCTATCTGAAAGGTTCCCTCCACCAGTTTATAAACGCCAATTGGATAGAGGGAGCTGACTATGAAGGCATAATCCAACAAACGGGAAGAGCGGGACATCGGAACGGGGCTCCGGTCGTTGTACCTCCCGGCGATGTAGGAGGCCTGGTGCAAGATGTGAATGGAAGCCCAGGAGAAAAAGGTGGTCAGAAGCAGGGTGTAGGAGGTCAACGTCAGGGCAATCACGGCCGTAGGGATGACCAAAACGCCGAGAAAAAACAGGAATTTATACCGGCCGACAAAATTCGGCTCCATGGCCGTGCGGGTGGCCGTGGCGTACATGTGCGGCCCCCCCACCAAGACGGTCACAACCAAATTGATAATGATGCGGGCCTGATCGGTTTTGAAAAAACTGTACAATATGATGGGAAAGGCGACCAGAACGGCTGAACCGGTTATCCAGAGCAGGTCCCATTCTTTGTTGCGCAGCCAGATTTTGTCGGTGTCAACGGCCATTGTATTTGAACCGTTCATATTTTCACACTCCTCTTGTCATTTCACGGTTGCTTTCAAACAAATTATTGCCGGAAGGTAAAAAAAATAGGGGGGCAAAATCAAGCAAAAAATGAATGGCGACCGGTCGCTTTTAATATGGTTCTTTTCCCATAGCCATGGGGGTTTGTCCCCACAAAAAATGCCAAAATTTGTTTCGAAAACCGGCCTCTCCCTTGCTTGTTGCTGCAAAACCCCGTGAAGGACAGCCGGTTACGTTTTTAGGAAAAATTTTTCAACCCGCACGCCGTTTGCGCAAATCCAAGGACGGAAAAAGAGGAGGAAAGGAAAAAGGGTTAATTTGATAATGCTTCCCATAACATTGCAGTTTTCTATAACCGTTGGCGAAAGGGGTTGCCCATGAACCCACTGTGCAGGTTTTTCAATCATTTGCCCGGCGGCGCGGGTGTTGTCGGCATTGCGCTTTTCTTTCTGGTTTTCAGCTGCAGTCGGCAGATTCCCACGGCCCCCCAAGGACAACCGGTCGTTCTGAAATCTGTTGTGACGGAAAAATCCTCCGGCGAGTTCGTCAAAAAGCCGGTCGGAAAATACTTGGAGGCTCCCGATGAATTTATCGAGGAGCCGGAAGCCGAAACGGTGGTGGCGTTTGAGCCGGACTCGCTGGATTATGCCGCCACCGAGACCGGCGAACCGGTCGAAAGATCGGTTGGTTCTTCCGGCTACACCGTCAAGTTCCCGATCGGAACGAAGGATACCGCCCTTTTGATCGTGCCGGACGGCGCACTGGACAAAAGCTGGAATCTAAGATTACGGGCCGATCTGGTTTCCACCCGGGACGAGAAAATGTCGGTGGCGATATACGACTTTTTCCCGGAAGGGTTGGTCTACCTGAAAGATTGTTATCTGGTGCAGCCCACCCGCTTTCCGGACGGAACCCTTCTGGCACTTTCCTGGTACAACCCCCTCTCCAACAAATGGGAGGAGGAGAGCGTGGCCCGGGTTCAAAACGGCCGGGCGGTTTTTGTCATCAAGCACTTTTCCAAATACGGGGCCCCTTATGACGGCCTCGGCTCCGGAGGGCAGTAGCAAAGTGGCATATCCCGTAACGCAAAAAAGAAAAAACGAACGCTTGAATGAAAGGAGTCGGTATGCGACCACTGCGTAGGTTCCTTGCGCACATGGCCGGCGGGCTTGGGGTAATCGGCATCGCCCTTTTCTTTCTGGCTTTTAGCTGCAGCCAGAAAACCCCCACCGCGCCGGTTGTCAGCCAGGCGCCGAATCCGGCCGCTGGTCAGGTTTCCACCGTGCCGCCCGCTAATCTCCCGATCGTCGGGGACCTGTTGGGGAACACGGTCGGGAAACTGATTGGCTGGTTGGGAGGAGTTTTGGCCATTCCGGTTCAAAACACGAACCGGGTATCGCTTTTGACCTTTCCGGTCGGAAGCCTTTTGCAGCCGACTTATATCACGGCATCGGCCCGGTTTGATTCCCGCGCGAATATCACTTTCTATGACTTCGGGCCGGATGGGCTGAATTTCCTTAAACCGGTTCTTTTGGCCCACCGCGCCCCCGGACAGAACGGCAAGGTTCTGCACTTGTGGTATTACAACCCGAATACTAGGCAGTGGGAAAAAGCGGGTTCGGCCACGGTGATACTCGGCACGGCCACTTTTTCTGTTCTGCATTTCTCGAAATGGGCGGTCACCGAAGATGGGGACGGGCTCGGCTCGGGAGGACAGCAGTAAGATTCTTGCCGCAAGAAAAACGGCCCCGAAGGACTCCGGGGCCGTTTTTTATTTGGGTTGAAAGGACCGCCGGGCTAAATTTCGTCCGAGCGGGGATACTGTTTTTTGACCACCAGCGGCCAAGCGTCCCAGAAGACCGGCAGGGCGCGCAGGATGCATAGAATCACGGTGCCATAGGCCAGAAGGTCTCCGAAGAGTACGATAAAGCGGAAAAGTCCACGCGGAAGGAGGAACATCCCTTCCGCGGCGGCGGAAACCAGCGTGAGAACAAGCCCGAACCATATAAACACGGCCGCTTTGGCGAAGCCGTACAGCCCGCGGGAGAAGCGCCCGGCGACCAGAAATTTGGTCACGGGGGATTTCATCATCGTGTCCGGCCCGAAGGCGGTTTTTCCCTCGGCAAAGGCGACCGCGCGCAGGCTGTCCACGATGAAGCTTCGGGAAATCACCACCAAGGGCATCCAGAGCGGCACCATGTTGATGACCGCAAAGTAAATCCAGAGGGCGTTTTCCACGATCCGGTCGCCGGTGATGTCCAAGAGCGCCCCCAGCTTGGAGGCGATTCCCAGCTTGCGGGCCACGTAGCCATCCCAGGCGTCCATCCAGATCACCGCCGCCACAAGGAGCGTGGCAGCAAGGTTGGCCCAAAAGCCCGAACCGAAAAGGGAGATGGCGACAAAGACCAAGACAATTCGGGCGATGGTTATAATGTTGGCCTGCATCGTTTCACCTCGTTTCTGCGCCGCGCGGGGCGGATTCTGGATAGCGCCGTTTAACAAAAGCAGAGGAAACTACAAAGGCGAGCCCTCCAACTACCATCCCGGCCAGCCCGTCCACTACATAATGGTATCGGCCGTAAACGGTGGAAAAAAACAGGAGCGCAAACCAAATGACCGTTCCCCAAAAAAGTTTCTTGTTCAGCCGGGCGGCGGCAAAGATTACCGCCGTGGCGGCGGAAAGATGGGTGGAGGGAAAACAGCCCCCCACGATGGCCCCTTTGTGATGCAAATAATCGTTCAGCTGCCGGAAAATCCACTTTCCCTCAATCAGCATCGTCTGCTGCCCGGCCAGGGTTTTCCAGGGTCCTTCGGCCGGAACGAGAGGGAAAATCAGATAACCCAAATAGAGGGCTAAAAGATAATGAGCAGCGAATTGCTGGAAGTCTTTTGAAGTTTGCTTGAGATAAATCCAAAGCCCAAAGAGCGGAACAAAGTAGTAGGTGAAATAAATAAACTCGAAAAACTCAGTCGCATAGGGATTGGTAATTTGTTCCAGGGCTACGGTCGGGTGGGCGCCTAATAATTGGAAATCGGCGGCTATCAGCCAGTTGTTTTTCCAATCCGGATAAATCAAATGCACGAAGTTCTCCGCTTCCCAGAATAGAAAGGTGATTAGCAAAAAGGGATACCAGTTTCTAAAAAACCGGTAGGCCGGATGTTCCCGGTGAATGCTCGCTATAAACAGAATGGATGACGCAATCCCCAAATGCAGAAGCAAAAACCGCCACCAGCCGGGGAGCTGGGGATTGAAAAATAAAACCAGAATCGATATGATGAGAAGATAACCCAGCGTGGCAATGTCGGCGGGAAGCAGAAAACTTCGTTTTTGCGGCACGGCCAGCAATATGGCTCAAAGAAATTGCGGGGGCAACCCTATGGGGATTGCCCTTATTTACGCCGCACCGTGGTTCCGACGACCAGGCCGGCCGCAATAAGCACCAGATTTTTCACCACAAACTCTCCCAAAACCGTCAGATGCAGCGGGTTGCCGTTTTGAAAGGAGAGTCCTGGGTGGAATATCAATACCAAAAAAGTGCCGGCCATTTGCATAAAGAAAAGCAAAAGAACGAACCGGAGAGCTTTTCCGAACAAAAGGCCCAAACCAACCACCGTTTCCCAAAATCCAAGAAAGGGAACAAACCATTCGGGCGGGAACCAATAGACGGTCTGGGCGACCAAATCAAAAACCGGGGAAACCTTGAAAACCTTCAAAAGTCCGAACCAGATAAAAACGACCGCCAAAGAAGAGCGCAGAAGCTTTATCCCCCAGTTTAGCATGAATTTCACAAGGGCAGAATCCAAGCGGCCGAAGAGTTTTTGGAAAGCGTCCATCGTTACCTCCCACCAGGAATTATAACAAATTTAAGTTTTTTTACGTCCCCTCAAATATAAAACCGCCCCGATTTCTCGAGGCGGCTGTGGGGAGGTGATACCTAAAAACCGGCTCTCACGAGCGGGCCGAAAAATTTCAGTTCAAGTAGGCGCGCAAGGCCTTGGAGCGGGAGGCGTGCCGCAGGCGGCGAATCGCCTTTTCCTTGATCTGGCGCACCCGCTCGCGGGTCAAGTTGAAGCGGGCGCCGATCTCCTCCAAGGTCAGGGCCTTTTCATGGTTCAGCCCGAAATACAAATTGATGACTTCCGCCTCGCGCGGGGTCAGAGTGTCCAGGGCCTTTTCGATTTCCGAACGCAAGGAATCGCGCAAAAGCTCCTCGTCCGGGGAGGGTTGGTTGTCGTCCTCCAGAACGTCAATCAGCGAGTTGTCCTCCGAGGTGGAAAAGGGGGCATCCAGCGAGAGATGGGAGTTGGAAATCTTCAAGGTGTCGGAGACCTCCCCTTCGGTCAGCGAAAGCTGGGTGGCGATTTCGTCCGCCGAAGGATCCCGCCCCAGTTCCTGCTCCAGCGCGGCGGAAACCTTGCCGATTTTGTGGAGCGTGCCGACCCGGTTCAAGGGAAGCCGGACAATTCTGGACTGTTCGGCCAAGGCCTGCAAAATCGCCTGCCGAATCCACCAGACGGCGTAAGAGATGAACTTAAAGCCGCGGGTCTCGTCAAACCGCTTGGCCGCCTTGATCAGCCCGATGTTCCCCTCGTTGATCAAATCAGCCAAGGAAAGTCCCTGGTTCTGGTACTGCTTGGCCACCGAGACCACAAAGCGCAGATTGGCCTTGGTCAGTTTTTCCAGGGCCTCCTGGTCGCCGGCCCGGATGAGCTTGGCCAAGGTCACCTCCTCGGCGGCGGTGATCAAGGGGGTCTCGCCGATCTCCTTCAGGTACAAATCAAGCGAGCGATCCTCGTCCCGGTATTTCTTCGACTGCCGTGCCACGTTATTCCTTCTCCTTCTTTATTTTCCGGTTTGGTTCCTATCCTTTGCCGGTGAACTTCTTAAAACAGTTTTTTCGCCTCAATCGTTCCCTATTCCCCGGCCCGCAGCGCCACGTAGCTGGGCTGGGAATCCAAATCCCGAATCAAAAGCGAGAGGGGGCGGTCCTTGCGGGCCCCTTTCAAGGCTTCCTGAAAATCGTTTTCCGAGGCTACCGGCCGCCCGTTCACTTCGGAAATGATAAACCCCGGCTCAATCCCTTTCCGGTCGGCCGGGCTGCCCGGTTCCACATCCAACACGATGACGCCGGGATGATACTCCACGTCAAAGCGCTGGGCCAGCTCGCGGGTGGCGGTGCGGATGGTCATTCCCAGCCGCGCATCGGCCGGGGCGGAAGGACGCTGCCGGCCGGAAATGGAGGCCAAGGAGGCGTTCCGTTCAGCCAGCCGGACGGTAAAGGACATCGGTTTGCCGTTGCGCAACACCTCCACCGTCACGGCTTTTCCCGGTCCGGCGGAGGCGACCCAAAAACGGAACTGGGTCACGTCCGTTACTTTCTTGCCGTCGAACTTTATAATCACGTCCCCTTGCCGTAGTCCTGCGGCGCCGGCCGGGCCGGACTCAAAAACCTCGGAAAGAATGACCCCTTCGTTGGTTTTCAGCCCGTACGAGGCGGCCAAATCCTTGTTCAAATCCTGCAGGGACACCCCCAGCCATCCCCGGGTGACCTTGCCGGAGCGCATCAATTCCGGGAGAATCTCCTTGACTAAGTTAATCGGAATGGCGAATCCGATTCCCACGTTGCCGCCCGACGGGGAGGCGATGGCGGAGTTGATTCCCACCACCTGTCCGTGAATGTCCACCAGGGGCCCGCCGGAGTTCCCCTGATTGATGGCGGCGTCGGTCTGGATGTAATCCTGGTAGGCGGGGGTCTCATCCCGGCCGAACTGCAGATTGGAGCGCCCCTTGGCGGAGACCACCCCAACGGTCACCGTCCGGTCCAGATTTTCCTGGGGAAACGGATTGCCGACGGCCAAGGCCCAGTCCCCGACCCGCAACGAATCGGAATTCCCCAAATCGAGCGCCCGCAGTTTCTGATCCGGTTCAATCTTCAAAACCGCCACATCGGTCTCCTTGTCGGAACCGACCAGCCGGGCCTTGAGGCGGGATTGGTCGGAAAGGGTCACCCAGATTTCGGTGGCTTCCGCAATCACGTGATTGTTGGTCAGAACATAACCCTCCGGGTCGAACACGAATCCGGAGCCGAGCGAAAAACTTGGGACCCGGCGCCGGTCGCCGAAGGGAAACCAGGAATGATAGCGGCTCAAATCTTCCACCTTTTCGGCGGAGATGTTCACCACCCCGTCCCGCACCCGGTCCACCACCGCCACAAAGGGGGAAACCACCCCGGCATTAAGATAGGTGGCACTTCTTTTTTCCTGACTGAAGCTCCGGCTGGGCAAGTCCAGCCCCGTGGCGATAAAAATGCCGACCAGAGTGAAAAAGCCGGCAATAAAAAAATAGCTCAGAAACCGCTGGTTTTTAAGACGAACCAACTCTCTTCCTCCTCCACGGCCGGTGCTCTCCGGCCGCTCAATCGATTTTTAAGACAAAACCTCAATATACCTCAATTGCACTTTCTGTCAAGATTCTTGTTTCCAAGACCTCGATTTTAATGCAAGCCGTTGACCGGCAAACAGTTAATTCGCGCAAACGACCATTTCCACAAGATTATACGCAGGATTTGCGATTTTGGTTGCTTTGAAACAAGACTTTTGCCTGTAAAAGAAAGACGCGTAAAGGGTGTATTTCCACAGTCGTTGGAGTGCTGTCGATACAGTGCCATCGGCGTCAGGCTGAATACTGTCTGTTGTCAAGCAATCACTTAGCCCGTTCTGGCTTGGCTTCAGAAATCAAATCGCAAACTGGAATAGACATTGTCATTTTGGTCGAACTGGCCCCAGAAGGAGGTCTCTTTTTTACCGCCGAAGAGATTGCCGCCCAAAATCAGGCACAATTTGTCCGAAAGTTTGTACTGAATTTCCGGAATCAGGTAGTAATCCTCGTCCGAAGGGCTGTAAAAGCCGAAGCCGGAAAGCTTCAAGGTTTGGTACTTCAACCATTGGGTCAGCCGCAGGGTGAGCATTTGCCTAAAGCGATCCTGCTTGGGAAAGCCGGGGGGGAGGGCGGCCTCGTAGGATTTATAGTCCTGCATCACTTCGCCAAAGAATTGCAGGGCGTAGGCAAAATCGGTCCAGCCCTGCCTTTGGTATCCGGCCAGAAAACGGTGGGAGGAGTTGGGAATGAGAAGATTATCCCCACGCCTATCCTGCCGGGAGTCGTAGAAGCCGTATTCCAAGCTCAAAATGCCGCTCTGAACGGTTCTTTGGGCGCTGGCGCCATAAACGGAAAGCTTGGGAAAGAAGTACGTTACAGAAACGCTGTCCGCTCGGGCTAACGGGCTTTTGAAAAAGCCGCAGTAGGCGTATAGAGCAAGTTCAATTCCGGCAACGTTGCGATACAGCCGGCCGGCCGCTTCTACATTTTCAAACTGGCGCGAGGGTTTGGTTTCCATCTGATTCGGCATTGACGCGAACGGATTGTAAAGGAAAAAGCGGTCGGGGGTCGGCAGGCGGTCCGGCTCGAAAAAGGGAAGGGCGGTTAGTTCGGCCGAAAAAAGGGAGGAGGTGAAGGTTGTTTTGAGCCCGTCCACCCCGACTTTCAGATACTCCACCGGCCGGCCGGAAAAAAAGGCCTGCCAATCCTTGGGAAAAAGGTCGTTGACAAAAAGCAGATCCCCCAAGCCCCAGGTGATTATCTGCCGCCCGGCGCGGAGGTCGAAATTTCCGGCGCGGTAGTCCAAAAACGCCTCGCGCACTTCCAATTCAGATTCGGAGGTCAAGGCGTCTTGAAAAAAATCGATTTTGGCAAAGGCCCGGCCTTCCCCTTCTGCGGCGGAAAGCTTCAACTGCAACCGCTGGTCGGCCAAGAGAAAATCGCCGAAGGTTGGATTCGGCGCGGCTTTGGCCGTGCGCAGGGCATAGTTGGCCAGAACAAAGCCGTGCCAGTCGATTTCTTGAGCGGCCGCCCGTCCAACAAATGTGAACAGGAGGGCGGCCGCCCAAAAGCGGAAAGTCCTCATGCCGTCGCTTTCTCCTTCATTCCGCACTTGCGTAAAATTGTCATCATTGGGCACCAGTTGGTCAGGCCGGATTGAAAGAGATTCAAGCCAACGAAAAGCGTCAACAAAAGCCAGTAATAGGAAACGAAGTAGGCCAACGCCAGGCTGACGAGAATGAACGTGCCGGCAATCAGCCGCAGGGTCTTTTCGAGTTGCATTTTTTTCTCCTTTCTATCGTTTAATCCATTTGGCGGGCGGTCTTTTCAAAAACCGCTCGGTGAACAAGTCCGCCTCCAGCCCGAGGTTGTATTCCACCTGGCCGTAGGCGACCGTGGTCTGGTGTTTATTTTTTGTGTTTTCCATTTTGCGGCGGACGATGGTGGGAACGCCGGCGACTTCCTGAATTTCCTCGGCGGTGAAGATTTTATACAGCCCACCGCGGAGATCGTAATATTCCTCCTTCAAGGGGAGGAAAGTCGTTTTGTCAATCCAGGAAAGCTTGTAGCCGTAATCGGCGCTTTTGGGGTTTTTGGGGACCGACTTCAAGACGTAGCAGTCCTTCTCCCCGACTTTCTCCTCTTTGATCACCGAGAAGTCATCCTCGCTCAAATCCCGGCCGGAGACATCCTCGTAGGTGAAATCGGAGCCGACGAAGCTGGAGCGCTTGTCGTTGGCGGCGATTTTTTTGACCAAATCCAAAGCGGGCATAAAAAGCCAGCGATCGTCGTCTTTTTGGGGGTACTTGTAAACCAAAAAAGTCATCCCCTCCACGTCGGCCGGCTGGTGGAAAAAGATGAAATATTTCTGGTCTTCGGAGCCCTCCGTATTTTTGCGCAACAAGGTCAGCTCCCGCGTCCTTTCCTTGCCCCCTCCTTCCACCAGGCGCATGGAGACCACGGTCTTCATATCCTTGCCGGGATAGTAAAAGGCCTTTTGGTACTGCGCGGCGATTTCCTGCGGGGTCGGTGTTTTCTGGGCCAGAACGAGTCCCGGCAGGGCCAAAAAAGCCGGCAGAGCCGTTCGGCGCAAAAATCTGTTTATTGTTTTCACATTACCTCCTGTTTTGCTGGTTGTATTGCAACGGGCACAAGCGATTTTCGGAACGTCATTATCAAAGCCGGCAGGTAGGTTAAAGTCAAAAAGGCGGATACCGTCATCAAGGCGGCGATGAAAATGCCCACCGTGATGTACGGCGTTAGATGGGCAAAAATCATCACCGAAAAGGCCAGCGAAAACAAAAGGGCGTTGCGCAAAATCCCCTTGCCGGGGCGCTCCACGGTCCAGACCAGGGCCTCCTCCAAGTTCGGGGTTTCTGTTAGGCGCTGCTTGAAGCGCTTGACGAAGTGGATGGCGAAATCGACCGCCATCCCCAGGGAGAGGGTGGAGAGAACGGAGACCGGCATATCGAAATCCTTTCCCACCCAGCCGATGAAGCCGTAAATCAAAAGAATGGTGAAAACCAAGGGGACGTAACTGGCCAGCCCCCATTTGAAGGAGCGGAAATTTACGCTCAAAATCAGAAACACCAATACCAGGGCGACGGCAAACATCCGCACGACGTCGTTTAACACTTCGTTGTTCCAGATCAGATTGAAATAGGCCGTGCCGGCGGGCTGGAAGGTTAGTTGACTCCCCGGATTTTCTTTCTGGAAGTGTTCAAGTTTGTCAATCACGGCCTGCATGGCGGCGGCGTCCCAGGTTTTCAACTGCACGAACAGGTTGGCTTCCTGATAGGGGTAGTCGATCAGGTTGTTTAGCGTGGCTGGTTTGGCGGCCATGCCGAACATAAATAAATACTGGGCGACCACTTTTTTATCCTCCGGCAGGCGGTAGTATTCCGGATTATTTTGGTTCATCACCTGATGCATCCGTTTGACCAAGTCGACAATTGATGACGCTTTTCCCACCACGGGCAGCGTTTGCAGCTCTTTTTGCAGCTTTTCCAGGTGGTTCAGATTGGCCGGCTCGATGATGGTCCCCTCCGCTGCGCCTTTGGCCACCACGTAGCCCAAGGAGGTTCCGCCCAGGTTGGCGTTCATCACCCGGTCGGCGGTGCGCAGTTCGCTACCACTTTTAAACCAGTTCACCATGTTGTTGTTGACGTGGATTTTGGTGGTGCCGATGAAGGCCAAGAGAGCCAAAACCAGCCCGCTTACCAGCAGCAGCTTGCGGCGGCGGATGGCGAAGCGGCCCAATTTGCCGAGCCAGGCGGAGGCACCGTGCTCCAGCGTGTCCCGTTGGGCGGCGCGGGTCAATTTTTCCTCTTTCTGCAGGACCATCACGGCGGGCAGGAAAGTGAAACTCATCAGCCGGATGGCCATTGTGCCGAAGGCCACAAAAAGCCCGAAGACCCGCACCGGGATGATGCCGCCGATGGCCAGAACGGCAAAACCCAAAGCGGTGGCCAGGGCCGTGTAGCGCACCGGCGCGCCGACGGCGTCGATCGTGTCGATGACCGCCTTCTTTTTGTCCTTTACTTCATTGAAGCGGAAGTAGAATTCGTTAAAAATGTGGATGCTGTCCGTGCTGATGGCCATCAAAAAGACCGGAATCATGGAGCTCATAATGTGCACCGGGAAACCCAGCCCGATTAAAAGCCCCATCGTCCAGGTTACGGACATCATTGCCACGGCGAGGATGGAGAAAACGAGGGGCAAATTTCCAAACATCCAGAAAAGGGCCACGAGCATAATCACGCCGGCCAGCGGGGAGAAGAGGGCCATCTGCTTGAACATCTCCTCGCCGAAGGTGTCGCGCGCCACCGGGTCGCCGGCGATGTAGAATTGCTCCTCCCCTTTTTCCTTTGCAACCAGTTCCCGCAGCCGGTCGGCAATCTGTTTGGCGTTGGCCCCCGGTTCCAGCGGAATGTAGATGGCGGTCGTCTTTCCATCTTGGGAGATTAACCGGCCGACCCAAATGGGGTTGTCCAAGAGCTCCCGGCGGAAGACCTCCATTTCCTGCGGCGTTTGGGGAACGTCGGTCAGAAGCGGCCGGACGGTCAGGTTATCCCCTTCCGCGACCACGTTGTCGGCCGTGGTGAAACTCTGGATGTCATCATACACAACGCCGGACAGGCGGCTTATCGAATCGGTCAGACGCCCAATTCTTTCCAGCGTAGCTGAATTGAAAATCGTGGATGGATGAACAATGCCTAAAACGATGACGTCTTTGTGCAGGGCAAAGTTTTTTTCCACCCGGTCGTTCCCCACCCGGACGTCGGAAGTGGCGGGGAGCATGTTCTTCGGGTCGGTATCCGTTTTTACCCGGGGAATTTGGGTGGCGAATAAAACGGTTACCAGCAAACTTAAAACGATGGTCAGCTTGGGATGGTTGATGGAAAAAGCGGTCAGGCGGTTCATTCGTCCCCCTTTTAGGTTCTTCCTCCGGCCAAAAGCCGGCTTTGCTCTTCAATTTGTTCCAAAAGAATTTGGCGCAGCAAGTCGAAGGCCTTGAGCAGTTTGGGATTGGCCACCCGGTAAAAAACCTGATTGCCGGCTTTGCGAGCCTCCAGAATCCGCCGTTCCCGCATCATGGCCAGATGCTGGGACAAATTTCCCATTCCCAAGCCCAGTGTTTCGGCCAGCTCCCCGACGGACAATTCTCCCTCCCGCAGGGCGCAGAGGATTTCCAACCGGGTGGGGTGGGAAAAGACTTGGCACATTTCCGCGTGGTAGGCGCACAAGGCCTTTTCCTTTCCGCCCAGCCGTCTCTTCTTCGTATTGTATTTTCGCATAATCTAAAATACTAATACACTAAAATGCAACAAAAAGTTCCAGGCCAAACGAGGAGATTCGCCGGTTGTTTGTTGGGAGCGATTAAGCCCCGCCGGGATTCTGATGAAAGTTGGGCGACAACCGGTGGCGGCTGTCGCCCAATGAATTTGGTAGCGGGGGTTGGATTTGAACCAACGACCTTCGGGTTATGAGCCCGACGAGCTACCGGACTGCTCCACCCCGCGATCTGCCAAATTATACCGGTTCGCCAAGGGGAAGTCAAGCCGGCGCCGGCCGCCGGTGTGCCGCCAAAAAGATGTTGACAAAGAAATGACCGGGGTGTAATTTCAATCTTTTGTTGAAAAGAGGTTCGCCTCGGCTCTGTTGGTAAAGCGACTGAAAAGTCGAAATAGAAAAACTATACATAAGAATCGGTAAAGTCCGGATTCGTGAGGTACAGGGTATGAGAAGTGGCCGATTTTTCTGGGGGGTTCTTTTTTTTGTTTTGCTTTTTGCCGAATCCGGCCGGACGGGCGGGTATGCCCTCTCCGGCGTGGGGTCCCATGCCAACGCCATGGGCGGGGCCTACCGGGCCATTGCCGATGACTGGTCGGCGGCTTATTGGAATCCGGCCGGTTTGGCCTTCCAAACCCGTTCCGAAGTCACCGTGGGAGGGGCCATCGGATCCAGCCGGGTGAAATACATCCCCCGTGCCGCCAGCGGCGGCTACAGCTTCGGTTTTGCATCCGACAGCACCCAGGAGCGCTTCCCTTTCGACCAGAACATTCCCTTCGGCAACGCCGCGCTTTCCCTGCGCTTTCCGCAGCTGGGCCGGCTGAATCTGGGGGTTTCGGTCTTCGTTCCCTACCATTCTGCCTCCCAATGGGATTTGTTTTCCCTCCCCTACCCTTTCCGAGGGGATACCATCCCGGTATTTTCCTTCCCGGAGAGGAATTTTTCCAACCGGCTGCGGGTGGCCGACATCCATCCAACCGCCGCGCTTTCCCTTATGGGGGGCAAGCTGGCCTTGGGGGCCGGAGTTTCCATCGACCGGGCGGACTGGAATTTTTCCCGGCCGGTTCTACTTCCGGTGGAGGACAGCTACGAGCCCTTAACCGGCACCGTGGACACGGTGGAGCGGGTTTTTGAAAACCACCCGGAGTTAAAATCCCGCCCCGAGGAAAACGTTGTCACGGTCATGCGGCTGGGTTTGGGCAGCTGGGGCCTCGGGGGGAATCTGGGAGTTTTGTACAAACCGACCGAAAAACTGTCGCTCGGATTTTCCTATCATTCCCCCGTGCGTTTCAACCTCAAAGGGGAATACGACCAGAAATTCTTTTTCCCGTACAATGAGTCCAAGCTCAATTATTTTCCCGTGGATGACCAGGCGCTGGACGGGTTTCGCTTCATCTTCAGCGGGCAGGGGGAGCAGATTTTTCTGGGGCCGGACCTCGCCCGGGCCCGTTTGGACCTCCCCCAGGATTTGGGCGCCGGCATTGCCTTACGGCCCAACGAGCGCTGGACGATGGCGGCCGATTTTGCCTGGTTAAATTGGAAGTCGATGGACAGCGTCGTGATAACGTTTGAGGATACCGCCTTAACCGCCCAGCTTAAGCATCCGACTTTCCACTTCGGCTGGAAAAACACGATCCGCTTTTCCACCGGGGCCGCTTACCGTTTCAAGGACCGCTGGGTTTTCCGGCTGGGGTATTTCTTCGATCAATCCCCCATTCCGGATTCCACCTTCAATCCTCTCTTTTTGGATGTGGGAAACAAGCACTCCTTCAACGGGGGGGTTTCCTGGCTTTTGGGGAATTGGGAGCTGAATTACAATTTCGAGATTTTGACCGCCCAGAAAAGGGATTTTTCCAACGTCAACGGCATTTTCACAAACCTTCCCGGTACCTACCGGGATACCCGCTTCATGTCGGCGGCTACCGTGACTTACCGCTTCGACATTTCGTCCCCTTCGGATTAAAGGAATCGTACGATGCGACACGCAAAATATCTTGTAGCGGTTGTTTTTTTGGGAATGTTGCTTTTCTTCGGCTGCAGTAAACGGAAAAACCCGGCCAAGCCGGGTGCCCCACCGGCGGGGCTGGTCGTGTCCAACACCCCGCAATTCGTGAACACACTGGATGCGGACAATAACGCCTTGATTTTGAACAACCTCCGCCCCGAGCCAGAGGTCCGGCGGGTGCGGGTGTATCTTCCCCCGGGGTATCGCCCGCGCGGTCAGGGGCGCCCCTTTCCAACCCTTTATCTTCTGCACGATTTCGGCATTTATCCAGATAATTTGGGGAACCCGGCAGCTAACGACGCCTATTTTGGTTTTTATCAACTGGCCCATTTGATGGACCGGTTGATTGCCGACAGCCAGATTCAGCCGATGATAGTGGTGCAGGCCGATTTGCCCAGCTATTTTTACGGGGGAAGTTTTTACACCAATTCCACCTCCACGGCCCGGTTTTTCACCGCCGTGGACAGCTTTTTGGTGAACTATATCGACCAGACCTATAACACCGTCTTCGGCCGCCGCTCCCGCGCCGTTTCCGGCCACGGCATGGGGGGGTACGGGGCCTTGAAAATGGTTTTGGCCGGCAATGACACCTCCTTCGGTTCGGTTTCCGCCTTGAGCGCTCCCTTGGCCTTTGGGGATTCTGGAAGCGGCATGGGTTTCCAGAGCCCGTTTTACATAAACGGGCTTTTTGCCGAGAACGGGGTCGCGCCGGGGGACTGTGTACGGTTCCGCCGGGATACGGTTCTGTTTCCGGACCCGCGGCTGACGGAGAAGATTCGAACCAACATTCTCTTCGCCGTGGGGGCGGCCTGCTCGCCGGTGGCGGACACGGCATTGTTCAAGCAGCTTTTGGCGCAGGGGCGGCGGGATTCGCTTCTGGCCGCGATGCCGGAGTACTTCCAGTTTTCCAAAAGCCCCAAGGATCCGGGATTTCTTTTTCCCATCACCTGCAACGGAACCGTCATTGATTCGATCTGGCGGAAATGGCTGACCCATGACATCAAGACCATGCTTTCCAATCCCGCTCAGGCAGCCCGTTTGGACTCCACGCCGCTTTATTTTTCCTGCGGTTTGCAGGATGAATTGGGGATGCTGGAGCAAAACCGGGATTTTCTGGCCCGTCTTTTGGCTGTTCAGGGGGCCTCGCAGCGGGCACCCAACTTTATCGGCATGGGGCGGGATCAGTTCTACTATGAGGAATATTCCGGCTATCCCGGGTACCCCGCCAACCACACCACCTTTATTTCCGATCAGATGTCCAAGGTTTTGCGGTTTCACTCCCAATTTCTGGATACGGCCGCGGCGCCATAGCATTTCCCTTTCGGAAAAAAGCCCCCGGCTCTCGGGGGCTTTTTATTGGGGCATCGCCGGCGATTGCGATTCGAAAAGGCTGGCCGACAAAAGCCGGGCCATGGTCTGATGGGCTTGGGCCGAAGGATGAACGAAATCTTCCGGCAGGTTTTCCCAGACGGACAATTCGCCAGCTAGGGCGGAATCGGCATCCACCAGCGGAATGCGGCCGACCAAAGCAAGTTCTTTGAATATGACTGCGTATTGCCTGAACGGTTCATAGAACAGTTTGCGATATCGTTCGGCTTGAATATTAAGCCATTCCGGTTTGGGGGCGGGGGGAAGGAGCAGAACCGGTCGGACTTGGCGTGCCCGGCAGCTATCCAACATCTCCTGCAGATACGTTCGATATTCATCCGGCGGGACGCGTGGCGTTTCGGAGGCCAAGGGTGGCCTGGAGGTGAACTTCAAAAAAAAGAACCGCCCCCAGCGATAAGCAGCGGAATGGGCGAGTGCGTTTTGCAGGGAAAGGACGGCCTGTGGAGGAAGCTTCTGCTTGGAATCCGCAACGCCGTTGGCGGCCGGCAGCAAATCATTCCAAATGTAAGCAAGGGTAACCACATCGGGCTGGTATTTCTGCAAAAGCTTCCCAAGCAACCGTTTTCCCTGAAAAGTCGTATAGCCGGTCTGGGCGCAGTTGTAGACCTCGAATTTGTCCGACAGGAGTTTTTGCAGCACCTGCGGATAGGCCTCTTCTTCCGCCACCCGCCAGCCAAAGGTGACGGAATTCCCCAGGCAAAGCACTCTTTTTTTATCTGCAATTCGATTTTCCATGAATTCCCGGTCGCGGAAACCCTCCGCATTTGTCCGGTACTCGCCGTAGACGACGAAGCCGCTTTTGAGATGCTGGTTGGGGCGCAGCCGCCAGAAAAGTTGTTGGTCCTTCAGATAAAACTTGGGAAAGTCCAACTCCGGGTTGTAAATCAGTCTGTAGCCCTGTGTGCGGGGCGGTTCGGGCAGGAGCCAGAAGAAAAGTTCAATGGCCGTAAGCGCGAGAAATGCCCATAAAACCGAGAAAAGTGCTTTCTTCCCTGCCGTTAAATTGTCCACTTAAAAAAGGGAATAGATGAAGGGGGCCAGGACCGAACTTTCGGCGAAGAGAATGAAAACGGAAAGCAAAACCAGAAAAGCGAAGACCGGAAAAAGCCAGAGCCGCTTTTGCATCCGGGCAAAAAGCCAGAACTCCTTCAGAATTTGCAGGCGTCGGGTATATTCCTTGAATGCCATTCTTAATCCGGTTCCAAAGCCCGCTCCGTGGCGGTTTTCATTTCCGCCTGCGCCATCTGGGCCTTGTCCAAAAGGAACGACCCCAAAACAAGGTAGTCAAGCCCGGAGGCCAGAAAAGAGTGATAAGCATCCTCCGGGGACGACACAATCGGCTCGCCGCGCAGGTTGAACGAAGTATTTAACAAAACCGGACTGCCGGTTTTTTTCTCGAATTCTGCCAGCAAATCGTAAAAAAGGGAGTTTTGCTCCCTTTTGACTGTTTGCAGCCGGGCCGTACCGTCCACGTGGGTGATAGCGGGCAGGCCTGAATTCTTTACCGGCGCCGTCAAAAGCATATAGGGAGAATCACTATTCAAGTCGAAGTATTTCTGACTTTCTTCAGAGAGTACAGAAGGGGCGAAGGGACGGAAGCTTTCGCGGAATTTGATTTTGGCGTTGACCAAATCCTTCATCCCCGCTTTGCGCGGGTCGGCCAGAATGGAGCGGTTCCCCAAGGCCCGCGGGCCAAACTCCTCCCGCCCGGCAAACCAGCCAATCACCTTTCCTTCCGCCAAAAATGAGGCCGTTTTGGAAAGCAGTTCCGGTTTCTCGTATTTGACCGCTCGGACATTTTTTTGCGCCAGAAAGGTTTCAATCTGCTGGTCGGAGAACTCCGGCCCCCAAAAAGCGTGCGGCCAGACGAAAGTTCGCGGCTTTTTCAAAAACAAATTCCAGATGGCAAAGGCCGCCCCGATCGCACCGCCGGCGTCCCCGGCGGCGGGCTGGATGAAAAGCCGTTCAAAACCCGCCTCGTCCAAAATTTTCCGGTTGGAAACGCAATTGAACGCCACGCCCCCCGCCATACAGAGGTTTTTCAGTTTGGTTTTTTGCTGAACGGAACGTGCTAAACGCACCATCACCAAATCGGTCACCTTTTGCAGCGAGGCGGCCAGATTTCTATGAAAATCTCCTATGGATTCTTCCGGTTTGCGCAGCGGATGGCCGAAGAGCTTTACGAACTTTCGATTGGTCATCGTAAGGCCATACGGGTAGGTAAAGTAGTCGAGGTTCAGTCGGAAAGTCCCGTCCTCTTTGACATCAATGAGCTTTTTCAAAATAAAATCATAATACTCCGGCTTTCCGTACGGGGCCAGTCCCATCACCTTGTATTCCGCGGAGTTGACCTTGAAACCGAGATAATAGGTAAAAGCAGAGTAAAAAAGCCCGAGCGAATGGGGAAAATCGAGCTGGCCCAAAATCTCAATCTCGTTTCCCTTTCCAACTCCATAGGTGGTTGTGGCCCATTCACCCACGGCGTCCGCCGTCAAAATTGCGGCTTGGTCAAATTCGGATACCAAAAACGAAGAGGCGGCATGGGAAAGATGGTGCTCTGGAAAAAGAATTTCGCCGTCGTATCCCAATTTCTTTTTGATAACCTCCTTCATCCAGAGTTTTTCCTTCAGCCAAACGGGCATCGCCAGCATAAAAGCCCGAAGCGAGCGGGGAAAGGTGGCGGCATAGGTTGTGATGATACGGTCGAATTTCAAGAGAGGCTTTTCATAAAAAGCGACGCAACTCAAATCCTTGGCTGTAATTCCGGCGAAGTTCAAACAAAAGCGGGCGGCATTTTCCGGAAAACTTGAGTCGTGCTTTTTGCGGGTGAACCGCTCCTCCTGCGCGGCGGCAATCAGCTCGCCATCTTTAATCAAGGCGGCAGCCGAGTCGTGGTAAAAGCAGGAGAGCCCGAGAATGTACATCAGAACTGCCTTCTAAAACTTTCCGGTTCAGGCACGTCGGAGCGGGGCTTCCAAAACGAGTTGGCCCTCGATTTTCGTTTTCCCAAGGGGTCCTTGAAAGTTAAAAGCATATAAAGCTTCAACAGGCCCATTCCAATCAAATAGAATACAAAAAGAATCAGCCCCGCCTGCAGTTTTCCCAAAAACCGTAACGCCTTCCAAAACCCGGCTTTGAGGCGCTCGAGGAGTTCCATAAAGGAAAGTTACGCAAAAAAAGAGAGGCGCAAAACAGGAAAACCGAATTTGCTCTTGGACAAGGAGAAGGAAATCTTTGACTTGTAAAAATTGTTTCACGTGAAACAATTTTTACCGGCTACAAAAACACAATTAAAGGGCCTTATTTTTTGAAAGCAGTTGTGAATTTTAACGGAAAAGCATAGCGATTTTTTGGTTTTGGGACTATTTTTGAATCGCCGACGAAGTAGTTATATTGGGGGTTCGGTAGCGATTACCGTAATAACATACGATGAAGCGCATACGCAACTTTTCGATCATTGCCCATATCGACCACGGCAAGTCCACCCTGGCCGACCGGCTCTTGGAGGCGACCCACACCTTGGAGGCGCGGGAGATGAAGGAGCAGGTTTTGGACAATATGGACTTGGAGCGGGAGCGGGGGATAACCATCAAGGCCCACGCCGTCAAAATGAGCTACCCGGCCAAAGACGGTCAGACCTACATCCTCAATTTAATCGACACCCCCGGCCACGTCGATTTCACCTACGAGGTTTCGCGTTCTCTGGCTTCCTGTGAAGGGGCGATTCTCGTCGTGGACGCCTCGCAGGGAATCGAGGCGCAGACCCTTTCCAACCTCTTTCTGGCTTTGGACAACAATCTGACCATCGTGCCGGTGGTGAACAAAATCGACCTGCCCGGGGCGCAGGTAGAAGATACGGTTCACCAGCTCTCCGAGCTTCTGGGGGTTGAAAAAGAAGAGGTGCTTTTGGCCTCGGCCAAGATGGGGAGCGGGATCGAGGAGATTCTGGAGGCCTTGGTTTTGCGCGTCCCGCCGCCGAAGGAAGCGGATGAGAAACCGCTTAGAGCTTTGATTTTCGATTCGGTCTTCGATTCCTACCGCGGGGCGATTGCCTACGTCAGGATTTTCGAGGGTACAGTCAAAAAGGGGAACTGGATCAAGTTTTTCTCCCATGAGCAGACCTATGAAGTGGACGAGGTCGGCTATCTGAAGCTCAAAATGTTTCCGGCCGAGGAGCTTTCCTCCGGCGAGGTGGGGTACATCATCGCCAATGTCAAACGGGTGGCGGATACGCGGGTAGGCGATACCATCACCTTGGCCAACAACCCGGCGGCGGAACCCCTGCCCGGCTTCAAGCACGTCAAGCCGATGGTTTTTGCCGGGCTGTACCCCTCCAATTCCGAGAACTACGAGGAACTGCGGGATGCGATGGAAAAACTGGTGCTGAACGATTCGGCACTCGTATATGAGCCGGAAACTTCGAACGCGCTCGGTTTTGGCTTCCGCTGCGGCTTTTTGGGGCTTTTGCATTTGGAAATCGTGCAGGAGCGGCTCTCCCGCGAGTACAACCTTTCCATCATCTCCACCGTCCCGAACGTGGAGTATCGAGTGGTGAAGACCGACCGGAGCATCGCGCTGGTGGATAATCCCGCCTTTCTGCCGCCGCCGGGAGAGATCGACCATATCGAAGAACCGTTCGTTCTGGCGCACATCATCACGCCGGCGGAGTTCATCGGCAATGTGATGAAGCTTTGCATGGACCGGCGCGGCGTCTATCGCACCACCGAATATCTGGACTCCAAACGGGCCCGGCTGGTGTACGAGCTTCCCTTGGCGGAAATCATTTTCGATTTCTACGACAAGCTGAAATCCACCACCAAGGGGTACGCCTCGTTGGATTACGAATTTCTGGAATACAAGGAGGAACCGCTGGTCAAACTCGACATTTTATTGAACAGCGACCCGGTGGATGCTTTAAGCTCCATTGTTCACCGAGAAAAGGCATACTTCTGGGGGAGGGAGCTTTGCGCCAAGCTGCGACAACTCATTCCAAGGCAGCTTTTCGAGGTGGTTATTCAGGCCGCCATCGGCAGCAAGGTGATAGCCCGGGAATCGGTCAAGCCGCTGCGCAAAAACGTGACCGCCAAATGCTACGGCGGGGACATCACCCGCAAGCGGAAGCTCCTCGAACGCCAGAAAGAGGGGAAAAAGCGGATGAAGCAGGTCGGCACGGTGGAAATCCCTCAGGAAGCGTTTCTGGCGGTTTTGAAAGTGGAGCGGTAAGTTTTTTTGCGATCTTACAATGACCGCCGCCGATAACGCTGAAAAAGAAACCGGGCGGATCGAGGCGTTCAGCGACGGGGTTTTCGCCATCGCCATCACCCTTTTGGTCATCGACCTCAAAGTTTCCCCTCCCAGCAGTTCGGAGGGGCTGGTTTACAAGCTGTTGGAGGAATGGCCCCGCTTCCTGGCTTTTTTAACCAGCTTTGCCACCATTCTCATCCTCTGGGTGAACCATCACAACCTCTTCAACCACATCGTCCGATCCAACACCCTCTTTATGTTTTTAAACGGCTCCCTTCTGCTGTGCGTCACTTTTGTTCCGTTCCCCACCTCGCTGGTGGCGGAGTATATGGGAGATACCGGGGAGACCACGGCGATGGTTTTGTACTCGGGAACGATGCTAGGGATGGCCTTTGCTTACAACATCCTCTGGCGCTACGCTTCCCACAAGCACCGCTTGCTTTCCAAAAGCGTCACCGCCGGACAGGTGAAAAGCATCAACCGGCAGTACCTGGTCGGCCCGCTGTTTTACGGGCTGGCTTTTGTTCTGGCCTTTGTGAACGTGACCGCCAGTTTATTTCTAATGATTGGGCTGGCCCTCTTTTTCGCCGTCACCGCCTCCGTCAGCCGGGAAAAGTAGCTCCGAGCCGGAATTGCTCCCGGATTCCCCCAAAAATGCCGATACAAGGACAAAAAGGAGGGTTTGTGAAAAAGTTTTTCGCGATTGCATTGGCGGTACTCTTTTTGGCCGCCCTGGTTTGGGCCCAAACAGCCAACAAGCAGGCCGTCACGGGGCAAAGCAAGACGGGGTCCAAAACCAAGTCTAACGCCGCCAAGATTGCCGACATCAAAACGCTTTTGACTCTGACAAAATCGGGAGAGCTGGCCGTTTCGATGATGCAGGAGATGATCAACGCCTACCGGCAGGGGCTGCCGCAGGTACCGGACGAGTTCTGGCTGAACTTCGCCAAGAAAGTAAAAACGGAGGATTTGGTGGAAATGCTGGTGCCGATTTACGACCGGCACTTGACCCCTGCGGACGTGACTTCCTTGATTGAGTTTTTCCAAAGCCCGGCGGGAAAAAAGCTCGTTTCCGTCCAGCCGGAAATCATGAAAGAATCGATGCAGGTGGGGCAGGCCTGGGGGGAAAAGCTGGCCAGCGAAGTGACCGCCGAACTGCAGAAGCAGGGGTACCGCTAAAAAAGCCGCCGCCGGTTGGGAGGCCGTTTCCCGGAGCGTTGGGGTTGACGGCCTTCTTTTTTGCCTTATTATGTGAATGCGTTCACAAGCCCGTCGGGTGAGGGAATGCAGGGTAGACCATGCCAAAAAACCGCCGCATATCGGAATCGACCATCCGCCGCCTCTCGGTGTATTACCGCCTTTTGTGCGGGCTGGAAAAGGAGGGAGCGGCCACGGCCTCCTCGCGCGAGCTGGCCCAGCGGGAGAAGCTGACTCCCGCGCAGGTGCGGAAGGATTTGTCCTTCTTCGGCAGCTTCGGCACGCGCGGGCTGGGGTATCCGGTTCGTGAACTGCGGGAAAAAATCGCCAAAATTCTGGGCCTGAACCGCACTTGGAATGTGGCGGTCGTTGGGGCGGGGAACATCGGCTCGGCCTTGGTTTCCTACAGGGAGTTTCAAAAACAGGGATTTTTAATCAAGCAGATTTTCGACAACGACCAGCGGAAAATCGGCTCCAACCACAAGGGAATCGTCGTTTCCGACGTGAAAAACCTGCGGGAGGAACTGAAGGCCGGCAAAATCGACATCGTGGTGGTGGCCGTCCCCGGTTCCGCCGCGCAGGGGGTGGTGGATGAAGCGATTGCCGCCGGGGTGCGGGCGGTTTTGAATTTCGCCCCGGTCAGCATCAACGTGCCGGAACATATTTCGCTACGCAACGAAAATATGTCGATGGAGTTGGAGCAGCTTTCCTATTTTTTGGTCAGCGGCAACGGCTGAAAGCGGTTAAGACCGCTCGTTTATCAGCTTTTGGAAGCGGGCATGGCCGCGCAGAGGCGCCCACATGGGGTCGAGGCGGAGCAGGGCGGGGGATATTTGTGATGGGATGGAGAAAAGATATTCCAGCTGGTCAATGGCCTTATCGTATTCGCCAACCATCGTGTATACTTGGGCTAAGTTTTGAATATACGTTGGGGCAAGGACTGCATTCTTGGACACGGGCATCAACTCCCGTGCTTTCAAGGCTTCCCGTATGGCTACTTCTTTGTGCCCAACACCGGCATAGGCACGGCTGAGTGCGGCGTGAAAATCCGGGTCACCATCCCTTGTCGGTGCCTGTTTTTGTAAAATCATCAGAGCCGAATCGTAAAAAGTTTTCATCAACTCAATTCGGTTCATCAAGCCAAAAATAAAAGCATTGGCCATAAAGTAATCGCGTCTGCGCTCGAACGCTGTGTCAGCCGCTGTAAGCTTCGGAAAACACTTTTCATAGTTTCCTTCGATCATGTCACACAAGTAGTGCGACTCAAGTCCGAGTTCTTTAGGGGCATCCCGGAAAACCTTCCGCGCCTTTTGCGTGCTGCCTTGCCAAATAACATATAAAACAAGCTTATCTGCGTAGGGTTGAATTCCACCGGGTGCGACGGCTATCGCACGATTAAGATAATTTTCCGACTTTTTATAGTCCCGCAGGAAGAGGAAAGTTTTGGCAATCTCCAGATTCACAACTATATCGCGGGGGTCAAGTTCCAAAGACCTTTCAAGATTGGCAACCGCCTGATGCCACAACCCTTGACGCCTTTGCATATAGCCCCATTCCTCCCAGAGGTCGCTATTGTTGGGTATCCCTTGTGAGGCGATGGAAAAATGGGTGGTGGCGCTGTCATACTCAAAAATATGGTAATAATATGCGGCCAGGGCCAGATGGACTTCCGGCAGGTCCGACTGAAGCCGGGTGGCTTTATCCGCGGCCTGCTTTGCCGGAGCTTGAAAGTCACTTAGATAGTGCCCGAAGATTTCGGTTAAGCATCTTGAAAGCATGCAGTAGGCAAGAACGAAGTTCGAATCCAATTCAATTGCTTTCTGGTACATTTGGGCGGCCTTTTGCATAGGTGACAGAACTCGAGATTGAAAATATAGGTTGCCTTTGACGAAATATTCATAGGCCTGAATGTTTCCGGTTGGACAGCTTTCCAAAGCCCGGCGTTCCGGTTCCAAAAGGGCCACATTCAACGTGGCGGTTACCTGGCGGACAACCGTTCCCGGAAAACTGCAGAGTTCCTCATCAAGAATTTCAAAGCTATCTCTCCAGAACTCGGTTTCGTCACTTGTCCGAATAAGCTTGGGGACAATCTTGATTTTCGCCAGTTTTCCGGCTGTATCCCAGCGGATGGCACCGGTCAAAAAATAATCGACCCCAAGCTCCTCGCCGATTTGCCTGGGCCTCTTATTTGTGCGTTTGTACTGCGCCGAGCTGGTGGAAGAGATTATCCCCACGGCGCTCACCTTTTCAAAGTTTCTGGAAATATCATCAACCGATCCTTCGGCGAAGGATTCCTTTTCCGCTGGACCGGAATATTCAAACGGCAAAACAGCCAAATTAGGCCCCTTTGAACTGACCGGCAAATTGAGCAAAACCATTAAAAGCAAAGCGGCGGCGGCGGGAACGGCATACCAGAACTTTCGTGCGGAGAGAAAGACCCACCGCCGGGCAGCGGGTTTTTTAGAGGTTTTTTCCGGGCCTCTTAATTCCTCCCGGGCGGCCTCCAACGTTTTCAGTTCGGTTTGGCACTGGCTGCAAAGGGAAAGATGAGCTTCCATTCGCTCCGGAAGCCATTGAGGTTGACCGGCCAAAATCGGGGAATCTTTGCCGGTGTGGTGATATTCCAAAAGTAAATCAACGGGGATATGTTCATCGACCAAGTGGGCAAAGCCCTTGCGCAAAAGCCGGATTTGTTCAATGTCCGAACGGCAGTCCGGGCATTCCTTTAGATGTCCCTCAAGTCGTATACTTTCCTCCTTGGACAATGTTTCAGCAACGTAATCGCCGAAGGCATCTTTCCAGTTACTCTGGCAGGTCATAACCACCTATCTCTTTAATCGTTTTGGAAGCCATACGGTTACACCTTTTTTCCATTTCAATTGCGATCGCTTTGCTTTTTTTCAAGCAGCGAAAAATGGATACGCGAACGTTGACTTCGGACATTGAAAGCTTTTCAGCTATCTCCTTGTGGGCCAAGCTGTTGAAGAATTTTAGGTATAAAAGCTCGCGGCAGGGTTTGCCCAGAGCAACTAATATCTGAACGGCAAGTCCCTTATCTTCACTTTCGATGCTATTGGTCAAAGGGTCCCCCTGTGGGTCCGGGATTTGCAGTGCTTCTTCGCAAAGTTCTTTCTGATTTTTTTGTGTGCGGTAAAACTTTCGCATTTCGTTTATACAGGCAAATTCGGCAACCCGTTGAACGTAAGCCGTTAATGCCCCCGGTTGGTATTTCCCCTCTTTAAAACTTTTCAGCAGCGCCAGCCGGGCGTTCTGGATGACGTCCTGCCTGTCAATATTCTGCCCCCAAGTCTTCAGCCGCGCGGTTTGACGGATAACCCCGTCGATATAATTGTCAGGAGTGCCCTCCAAAAATTGGGCGATATGGGCTTGCTCTTGTAGGTTTTCCATTGGGTTGGGAACAATATAATATAAAAACCTGTCTGGAAATCTTGTAACAAAAATCAAACTTCGGCGATTAAAACGAATGAAAAAGATAGTTTTTTTGAACATTTTGGCAGAAAGGCCAGTGGAAAAAAGGAGGACGTGATGAAAAGAGCCGGGATGTTTTTATTCGCAGTACTGTACACATGTAGTTTCTTTTCATTGGCTAAAACTCAGGTCCCGCAGTTCGCCCATACGTGGGGAGGAACCAACCCGGACTGGGGATTTTCAATCGCATTTGATGCAAATGGCAATATCTATGTTGCTGGCGCTACGAGAAGTTCAAGCTCTGGCAATACTGACATTTTGCTATTGAAGTATGCTCCCGATGGTTCCTTCCTTTGGTACAAGAGCTGGGATTTTGGTGGCAATGAGGGCGCATCCGACCTTAAAGTTGATTATGAAAGTAATATTGTGATTACGGCCGGTATGAACGATAATTCTGATGGTCTTTTATTAAAAACGGACAGTACCGGTACCCTTCTTTGGTCAAAACAGTGGCATAGGACTTGGGAGGCCAACTCGAACCTTGAAATTGATTCGAGCGGTAATATCTACTTTTGCGGTCAGACGATAGTGGACGACATTGATAACTACATTTTCAAGTTTGACAAGAATGGAAATGCCTTGTGGTTGAAAACGTGGGATAAGAATATCAACGACGCGACCGGGTCCGATGTTGCTTTTGATTGCGCTGGCGGTGTAATACTGACAGGAGGAACAGGGGCTTGGGCGGCCTGTGACCCTCACGATGCTTTAATAATTAAACTTGACACCGCCGGTGACCTCCATTGGGACAGAGCTTGGGATGCGGGAGGAAATGAGGGGATATCGAATGTCGCCACCGACCAATATGCAAACATTTATGTTACCGGTTTTATGAGCCCACCCACGGGTTGTCCGGGAAGCAATGGTTCGGATGTTTTTATACTAAAGTTCGACAGTGCCGGAAATCTGTTATGGCAAAGATCGTGGGGAGGTTCCAGTGATGAGGGTGGACAATCTATTTCTATTGACGGCGACCTAAATATCTACGTAACCGGAAGTACCAACAGCTTTGGCGGCGGCAGGGATCTGTTTCTATTGAAAATGGACACTGCTGGAGGACTGATATTCCAAAAAGTTTGGGCGGGAGCGGGGGATGAGTCAGGCACATCGGTCCTGCTTGACAACGCGTGCAATATTCACGTGGCTGGCTATGCACTTAACTATACCGGTAGCTGGCAGATTGTATCTGGCAACTTCAGTACACCACTGGGAAGCGTGGATAGCCTTGGTGGAGCTGTTGAGGCACCACCATACACTGTTATTTCAATACCTGGTACTACTACTCCAGTGAATCCGGTTCCTGATTTCGGGGGTGGAGCCGATGATTTGCTCCTGTTAAAACTTCAAAACAAGGGGGACATTAATCAAGATGGCAGTTTCTCCCCCGCGGATGTCGTCCTTGAACTAAATTGCATTTTTTTAAGTTCGGGTGACTGCAGTCGTTGCTTTACAGATCTAAACTGTGATGGTAATTTGACTCCCTCTGATGTAGTTCTCGAACTCAACTTCGTTTTTTTGGGTATCAACACTCCCTGTCAATAAGGCCAATTAAAAACACATAAAACCTGGCTCAGAGAAAGGAGGCAGCCGAATTATTGAGATCGGTTTATTGGAGGGGATGCAGAAAAACAGAAAGGGCGGCCACTGGCCGCCCTTTCTGTTTGACGTTTGCAGAGCAAGCATTACATCTTTATCGCTTCAAAGCGCTTCTGGATGGCGGGCCAGTCCAAGTTTTTCATAAAGGCATCGATGTAGGCGCCGCGATTTACCCCGTAATCAATGAAATAGGCATGCTCGTAGGTGTCCAAGGCGACCACCGGCACGGCGTTCCAGACCGGAAAGGTGTTTTGGGCGTCCCCCAAAAAGTTGAAGAGCCGCCGCTCGTCATAATCCCAGGCCAGCCAGGTCCAGCCGCGCGCGGCGATGCCGGTGGCCTTCAAGTCCGCCGCCCAGGCGTCATACGAGCCGAAAAACTCCTTGATGGCATCCGATAGTTTGCCGGTCGGCTGCCCGCCTTTGCCGCCCAGGTTGTCAAAGTAAATCTCGTGGTTTTTCACCCCGCCGATGGCAAAGGTCAGCTCCACTTTCAGAACCCGCAGGTCGGAATAGACCTGGTTGGCGGTTTTTTGGTCGGCGGTTTCGAGCTTGGTGCGAATTTCGTTCGTTTTGTTGATGTACCCCTGATACAGCTTGTAATGCTCCTCCATCGTACGCTTGGAAATGCCCTCCATTTCCATAATCCCCGGCTTGTACGGTTTGGCGACCAGTTGCGGCGCAGCCATAGATTTGCTCCTTTCTTCTTTTTGCAAAGCATTTATAAGCTTGGCGGGGCCGGCCACGGCAATTCCGGCCGCCGTCGCTCCGATCCCTTTCAAAATTTCCCTTCGCGAAAACTTTTTCATTACACCTGCGGGCGAATATAGGCCGGTTGCAAGGGCCGGTCAAGCTTGGGGCATCGATTTTAGAAATTTTGACGATAGGAAATGCTAAAATTACGCCGCTGCCCTGCGCCCGGAGGAAAACCCGGGTTATCAAACGAGATACAAAGCCAAAACTTAAAGCTCTTTTTTGGGCGGCATCGCCCGGTAGGAAAAGCCGATATCGGCTTTGGGGCGAAGGTAGTTCTGATAAAAATAGATTTGTCTTTTAGGTCCGTTCCCCCGCACCACAATCGGGTAGTTCTCGGTTTTCACTTCCATAATACGGGTCTTCTCCTCGATGTCGGCAAAAAAGGCAAAGGAGCGGATGCCCCCCCCGGTTTTAAAGCTTTCCTTCAGGGGGAAACGGTAGCGAAGCTGGTTGCCGGCCGTGTCCGGCGCCGTCTGGTAAACCAAAAGAACCGTGGCGGTCTCGCCGGGCGCCAACTGAAAGCCGGGGGGCTGCGTTTCGACGGAGTCGGGATTTTCCGCAAACGTCTCCAGCGCCGCCAAAGGGGGGGAAGAATCGGCCGCGCTTCCAAGCGGATTTACGCTCCGGAGGGAAAGCCCGAAATCGACCAGAGTGTCCCTTTCGGTAAACGGAAAGGAAAAACCGGTGGCAAGGGCCGATTGGGCCGGGTTTCTCAAAACCAGAAGGACTTTGGTGATCGCCGCGCCGTTTTTGACGTTTACCCGCACCGTTTCAGCCAGAATTTCCAATTCCGGGTGGAGCGGTTGGGTGAGCTTGCCGGACAACTCCGTCAAGGAATCGGCGACTACAGCCGGACTTAAAACCAGAAACAGAGCAAGAAGGGCAAAGGCCGTTTTCACGATTCTCATAATTTTATTATCGGTTCCGTTTTCAAAAAATTGCCGGCGTAGGTTTGCTTTTCGGTACTTTGCCGCATCGCCATTGCCATCTTCCTTCTTTCTGCTTATACCCCGAAAAAAGAGTCGGAACGAACAATGCGGCTTGCACTCAAGGTCTACTTAGCCGTTATACCCCAAGCGATTAGAAATCCATTCACAGGCGGCCGGCAAAGAAAAGGCAAAAAATAGAGGTAAACTCCCCCGCCCGAATAGCCGATTTAATAACGAAGGGGTGAACTGTTTGAAAAAAATGTTTTGGAGGGGGAGCGAACATGCTGGAAACCGCTAAAGTGCCGCCGGCTTTCGAAGCCGTTAAAGACAACGACGAAGTCATCTACTGGTCGGGGAAGCCGGAGTTTATTCCGTTCATTTTGCGCGGCGTGCCGTTTCTGGTTGTCGGGTTTTTGGCCGAGATGTTTTACAAGGGGCGGCATATTCAGGGCCTGCCCCTTTTTATGGATGCCGGAACGTTGGTTTTTCTGGCCAGCGCCCTCTACATGGTCTATTTGTTTTTGGTTTACGGCAACACCGCCTACGCCGTTTCCAGCAAGCGCTTGATGATGCGGAGCGGCTTTTTTGGCATCGATTTCAAGGCCGTGGACTACGACAAAATTTCCGACATCGAGGTGAACGTCAACCCGATTGAAAACCTCTTCGGCGTCGGCACGATACAGGCCTTTTCCGGCCGCACCACGGAAAAAGGGGTGCGGATTTACGACCGCTTCATCTCGATTGCCAACCCCTATGAGGTTTTCAAACAAATCAAGGAAGTTGCCGTGGATGTGAAAACCGACTGGAACTATCCGAACGCCCTGCGCCCGGAGGAAAACCCCGGCTACCGCACCAAGTACAACCCAAAAAAAGGGGACGCGATCAGTAATGTTTAATTCTGCGGCGTTGAAGAAAGTCTGCGCGTCCGCCGGCGGCTTCCGGCAATTTTGGAAGTGGATGCTGCCAGCCCTTGCCGTGTTTTCACTTTTCCCCGTTTTGGGGCAGGCCCAATCCGCTCCCGGCAAGGTGGTTTATCTGAAGGAAAACCGGCTGTACGTCGACTGGGATAAAAGTTCCGGCATAAAAAAGGGAAAAACGGTTTTCGTGACCTTGGGGCAGGAAACCTTGGGGACGGCAACCGTCGGCTGGGTATTGGATGATTTGACGATGGTGGAGATGGCCACCGGTTTTTCTCGGCTGACGGGCCTTTCGCCCGAGGCGTTGAGCATCCAGCCGGAAAAGGAGAAAATCGTGACGCGCGGCGGCAGCTTCGCCGTCGGGATGGCCAACCCTATAGAGACCGACTGGACGAAAAAAATCCCGGCTCCGGATACTTGGGCGCTTTTGGCCTGCATCTACGAAGGGCTGGTGGCGGAAACGGAGGAGGGGCGCTTCCGCGCGGTTCTGGCCGATTCGTTCAAAACCGGCGAACGTTGGGTGGTTTTCTACCTGAAACCGGGATTGTTCTTTCATTCCGGGCGGCGGCTGACTGCCTATGAGGTCAAAAAGGTTTTGGACGGAAATTTGGACAGCCGCTCGCCGGAATATGTCCGTTTTGCGGGACTTCTGGCTCCCAAGACCGCCTGGCCCAAGCGCTTTCCGCCACTCACCTCGCCAATTGAAGCCCGGGACACCGGCACTTTGATTGTCCATTTGAAGGGAAACCCCGCTTTGGCTCTCGCCTATCTCGCATCCCCGCTGGGCTGGGTGAAAGATCTTTTGGATACGCTTCCCCGTTTTCCGGCCGGCAGCGGGCCTTTTCGTGTGGATGTGATACGGGCCAGCGGGCTGCGGCTGGTCCGCCACAAAAGTTATCACGGCCCGCCCCCTTTGGCGGATACCGTGACTTTTCGCTGGTTCGGTCAAAGGGAGGATGCCGAAACCGCCTTTCTCCGCGGAGAAATAAGCATGGCCTGGTTTAAGGCCGGGGAGCTTTCACAAGGCCTGCGTTTCGAAACCGGCAACAAGGAACGGGAATTGTGTCACTTCCCGACCCGCAAAAAAGTGGCCGCTTTCTTTTTGCGCCCGGTTTCCCCGGACAGTGCCCGGATGCTGGCCACCAGTGCGGCCCATGCCACCGAAAATTTGGGGCCGGAACTCTACCGCGGCGACTGGCTTTCGGAAGAACCGAGCTCGGCGCGTCCCGATTCAGTCAGAGTGACCTTTTTGGTTGACCGGGAACTGGATTCCACCGGCCTTTTGCCCGCCTATCTGTCCACCAGCCGCTCCGATTTGCCGCTTTTTGAAATGCAACTGGCACAGGTCGAGACCTTCGTTTGGGCGCGAGAGGTGCGTACGGCGGCGCTTCTGGGAAAGTTGAAGGAATACACCGGCAGCCGGGCGGTCGATTCGCTGTCGGCCGTATTGGGGAGGGCCTTATTCGCCCCGGCAAAGGAAAAGGAGCCGCTTCTTGCCGGCATTGAAAAGTTTCTGAAAGACCGGTTTGGGCTCGTTTTTCTCTACCGGCCGGCGATGGTGGCTTTGGCCCGTCCGGAGCTTTCCGGCTTCGACTGCTCCAGTTTCCCCTACTACCCGCGGATGTCGAAAACCGGCCAGGCCGTCGGGCTGCGGTAGAACTCCGGCATTAAAGTTTCTCGATAAAATAACTGACGATTAAAACGAGAAGCACCCCCACCGAGATCCAAGCGTACTTTCTCTCCCGCTGACGGAAAAAAGCAAGCATCAGGGTGAAAACCCGCAAGCCCGGGGTGGCCAACAGGGTCCAAAAACCGGCCTTCAAGAAGATCTCGGGATCAGCAACTCCGGTCAACTGAAGCATGAACCCCACACCGACGGCCAGAAGAGAGACCACCAACCCGGTCTCCAGCACTTTTTGCGCCCATTTTTCCGCTGTGCCGTTCATTTAAACCCCTTTGTGAGCATTTCAACAGCAACTGCAAGAAGAACAACCACAAAGGCAAGTCGCAGCCAGCGGGTGGGGACTTTTTTCACCGTACGCGCCCCCAAAAAAGCGCCAATTGCGGTTCCCAAAACCAGCGGTGCCGCAGTCGGGAAATCGACATCCCCCCGAGAGAAGTAAACCAAAGCCCCGGCCGCGGCGGTGACGCCAATCATCAGATTGCTGGTGGCAAAGGCGACCGAGAGGGGGACCTTCATTATCAAGTTCATCGCCGGGATTTTTATCACCCCGCCCCCCACCCCAAAGATGCCGGAGAGCACCCCGGCCAGCGAGGAAACCCCCGCCCCCCAGCCCCAGTTTTGATAAGTGCCGGTGGATGCGGTATGGTTGAAATCCGGTCTTTCCTTGGAGCGCAGCATCTGGACGGCAACCAGAATCAAAAGCAGCCCGAAAAAGAGGAAAATGGTCTTTTCCGCCAAAAAAGCGGCCGTGAGCCCTCCCGCCAGCGCCCCCAGCGTGGTGAAAAGCTCAAGAACGATTCCCAAGCGGACATCGGCCCGGCCGGATTTTAAATATTCCTGCGCTGCGCCGGTGGAGGTGGTGATGACGGTGAGCAAACTGGTGCCGACGGCCACTTTGGCCGGAAAGCCTAAAAAAAGGGTCAGGAACGGAACCACCAAAAGACCGCCTCCCAACCCAAGGTATGCGCCGAAGAGGCCGACCCCTACGCCGAAGCCGAAGATTCCAAACTCAAGGGGCACGGGTTACCGGGCGGAGGCCAAAAGCTTATTGTACTGCTCCTTTGAAACCAGTATTTCCTTGGCTTTGACCAGTTCCGGATGGGTTTTCATCCAGACGAGGGGATACTTGGCTTTATCGCCGAAAACCTTGGTTAAAATCGATTCCTTCAGCTGCCGGCGGATGAAGGGGAGCGAGGCGCTAAACTCTTTCTCCTTTTCGACTTCCAGCGCCAGCTTCAATTCATCCAGTTTCTTTTGCGTGGTTGCGGAAAATTTCCCTTCCCGTGCCAGCGAATCCAATTTTTTCAACTCCTCTTCGGCTGCCGAGCGATAGGAGAATTTCTTCTCCTTCAAAAAACGCCGGAATTCGGCGATAACCGGTTCGGTCACCTCGAAGTTCTCCCGGATTTCCGGATGGTCGTCCGAGTAATGCACGCCGAACTCCCAAATCAAGGCGCGGCGGCCGAGCTCGATTTCCAAGGGAGAATACTTCGATTTTTCAGTTTCCACGTCCGGGGTGATTCCTCCACCTCCAGCCACTAAGCGACCGGACTTTTTGGTTTTGAATTTCTCCGCCGTGGCGGCGGAGTCGTTTTTCAGCCCGCCGGCCCGCTCCTGCTTTTGTATGGAGCGGCCGCTCGGAGTGTAGTAGCGGGCGGTGGTCAGCTTCAAGGCCCGCCCTTCCGGCAGACCGAGCAAGCTCTGCACCAGCCCTTTGCCGAAGGTCTGGTTTCCCACGACAACGCCCCTATCCCAATCCTGCACCGCTCCGGCCACGATTTCCGAAGCGGAGGCGGAACCCTCATCCACTGCCACCACCAAGGGAACGTCCGGCAGGATGGGGGGGCGGCCGGAGAAGAATTTCTGGTTCTGATCCGTGCGACGGCCGCGGGTTTCCACCACCAATTGATTCGGCTGCAGGAACAGTTCGGAGATTCCCACGGCTTCCTCCAAAAGTCCACCCGGATTGGAGCGGAGGTCCAAAATCAGCCCTTTGGGATTTTCTTTTTTCAACGCTGCGACAGCCTGTGCCAGTTCCTCGGAGGCCTGGTTGGAGAAGCGGGAGAGGCGGATATAGCCGATGCCGTCCCCGACCATTCCATAGTAGGGTACGGCCTTTAGTTCGATGAGCCCGCGGGTGATAGTGAAGGGGATCGGCTCGGAGGCCCCGCCCCGCATAATCCCCACGTTTACTTGGGTTCCCTTGGGGCCGCGCAATTGCTTGGCGGCCTCCTCCGTGGAGATTCCAGCGGTCGACTTGCCATTTATCGTCACAATCCGGTCTCCCGCCACCAGACCGGCGCGGGAGGCGGGGCTTCCCTCCAAAGGAGAAACCACCGTCAAACTGTCGGCCTGGATGGCGATTTCTATCCCGATTCCTTCAAAGCTTCCCCGCGTGTCCTCGATTAATTGGTCGAGCGGCTTCGGCTCCAGGTATTCGGAATAGGGGTCCAGCTGCCCCAGCATTCCGTAGATGCCGGCGGATACGAGGGTATCGATGTTTACGTCCTCCACGTAGTTTTCGCTGATTTTGGCCGCCACCTGGTCCATAATCCGGACACTGGAGTAAAAATCGCCGCTGCCGGCCAGAACCAGACTGAAAACAACGAGCAAAGTCAAAATCCCCCCGAACAAAACGGCGTAAAATTTCCTACTTTTCATATTCACTCCTTTACTTACTTTTCGACTTTTTTCAGATAATCATCCACCAGTTTCTTCACCCCCTTGGCGACCTCCGCCGGTGCAGGAGTCCCATCCATTATACGAATGCGACTGTGCCTTTTGGCGATTTTGAGGTAACCCTTGAATACCTTTTCTTCAAAAGCTCTTCCTTCCTTTTCAATTCTGTCGGGCAGATCCCCTTTTTTCCTGTCGAGTCCGACTTTGACGGGAACACGCAATTCAATTGTTAAATCCGGCAAAATCTCGCACGCGCTCCACCGGTTGAGCTTCTCCACCCACTGCGGGGAGAATCCCCGACCGTACGCCTGATAAGCGGTTGTAGAATCGATAAACCGCTCAAGAATCACGATTTTTTTTGCCTGCAAGGCGGGAAGGATGGCTTGTTCCACAAGCTGCGCACGGCTGGCGAGAAACAGAAGAATCTCGGCTCTCGGGGATAGCGGTTCGCTTTTCTCCTCGAGAAGAATACTTCTTATCTGTTCGGCAACGGGCGTGCCCCCGGGCTCGCGTAAAAGAACGACGGACCGGCCTTCCTCCTTCAAGGCCTCATAAAGCAGTTTGGCCTGGGTGGTCTTCCCCGACCCGTCAATTCCTTCAAAGGTGACAAAAACCCCCCGCCCAAGGCGGGGGGTTTTGGTTTTGGCCATTCAAAAAACCTATTTCTCCGGGGAGACCCGGAGCTTTCCCTTGGCCAGCTTGAGGGTCTGCGGTTTGGATTTCTTTTTGCCGTATTTGGCAATGAATTCCTCAGTCAGCCGGCGGGCCTCCTCGTCCGTGTACTGAATCGGCGGGGATTTCTTGAAATAAGAAGAGGGGGCGGTCAAAGCACCGGAAAGGCCGTGATCCAGGCCCAGCTTGCAGCAGCGGACGGCGTCAATCACCACGCCGGCGGAGTTGGGGGAGTCCCAGACCTCCAGCTTCATTTCCAGATTCAGGGGGACGTCGCCGAAGGTTTTCCCCTCCATCCGGATGTAGGCCCACTTCCGGTCGGTCAGCCAGGCGACGTAGTCGGATGGCCCGATGTGGACGTTATCCTCGCCGATGTCGTAGTCCAACTGGCTGGTGACCGCATTGGTTTTGGAGATTTTTTTGGATTCCAAGCGGCTGCGCTCCAGCATGTTCAAAAAGTCGGTGTTGCCGCCCACGTTCAACTGGTACGTCCGCTCCATTTTGACCCCCCGCACGCGGAACAGATGGGTCAAGACCCGGTGGGCGATGGTGGAGCCGACCTGCGATTTGATGTCGTCCCCAATCACCGGCAGCCCCCGGTCTTCGAAGCGCTTCTGCCAGTACTTTTCTCGGGCAATGAAGACCGGGATGCAGTTCACAAACCCGCACCCCGCTTCCAGAACCTGTTCCACGTACCATTTTGTGGCTTCCTCACTGCCAACGGGCAGATAGTTGACCACCACGTCCGTGCCGGTGTCCTTCAAAATCTTCACAATGTCGGCGGTGGGGCCGGGGGCTTTCTCGATTATTTTGGACAGATAATATCCCAACCCGTCGTGCGTCATCCCACGCTGGACTTTGATGCCCGATTTGGGAACGTCGGCAAAGCGGAAGGTGTTGTTCGGCTTGGTGTAAATCGCCTCGCTCAAATCCTTGCCGACTTTGTTTTTGTCGATATCGAAGGCGGCCGAAAACTCGATATCCCGGATGTGGTAACCCCCCAAGTTGACGTGCATAATCCCCGGGATGAATTCCTTCTCCTTGGCGTTTTTATAGTACTGCACCCCCTGCACGAGCGAAGAGGCGCAGTTGCCGACACCGATGATGGCCACTCTCACTTTATCCGACATTTTTTATCTCCTTTTATCAAACTACTTTTTCAGCAACTGAAATGATTGACGCTTAAGTTTATCCAAAACCGCCGTCCGGCGCAAGGCCTCTTCCCAGTCCAGTTCAAAATCCGGCCCGGTGTTCTCCACCATTATCGAGGCGACCGAGGAGGCAAAAAGCCCGGCCCGTTCCAAGTCATACCCCTTGGTTATAGCCGAGACGAATCCTCCCGCATACGTATCCCCCGCGCCGGTGGCATCCACGGCCTCCGTCTCAAAAGCCGGAATTTCGTAAAAATCCTTCCCGTCGTAAATCACGGAGCCCAGCTCGGCCAGCGTGATGATGACGATTTTCGGCCCCCAGCTTTTGATCTCCTCCGCCGGGGTGTAGGGGTCCAGTCGCGGGTCGATGCCGGTTAAAACTTTTGTTTCCAGTTCGTTCGGCTTTACCACATCCACCTGTGAGATGATTTTTTTCACCTGGGGCGTCGATTCGTGGTAGATTTTCCCTTCCCGCACGCCGCGCAAAAGCCCCTGCGGGTCCAAAAAGATTTTGGCGGAAGAATTATTCTTTATCCAGTCGAAAAGTTTTTCGTCAATTTCCTGCAAAATCGGCCCCAGCATAATCCAGTCCGCCTTCAGGTGGGCTTTGTCAAACGATTTGATGGGGTCGGCTTCGCCAAGCAGGGTCAATTCCCGTTCCCCATGGTCGCCGTAGTAACGGAGCGAAAAGCCGCCGGTTTGTTTGGAAGGCAAAAGCTGATACTGGATGCCGAAACGCTTCAAATCTGCTTCGAACTTCTCCGCAAAATCCGGCCCGGCGCTGCCTATCAAAGTCACCGGGATTCCCAGCTTGGCCAAAACCAAAGCGAAGTTTGTTGAACAGCCCGACAGAACGCGCCCGTCGGTCGAAATGCGGGGGGTGACGATTAAATCGTAAACCGGATTGCCCACCGCCGTTATCATTCTTCCCTCCGGTCACCCAGATGTTTTTTGGCAAAGGTTAAACGCTGAATGGAGGTTATGTAGGAGACGGCACCCATCAGAATCAGAGCATACATCAACGGCTGGTATTGCGGGATGAATTCCTGCAGAATCGCCCCGGCCACCAAGAAGATGAACTTCTCCAGCCGCCCGGCGATCCCGACGGCGCAGGTTTGCATTTTGCCAATCGATTCGGCCGCCGCCCGGGTGTAGCTGGCGATGATGATGCCAAACTGGGCAAAAAGCACCCAGCCCGGATGAACGGCGCCGGAAAGCAGAATTCCCATCAAGACAAAAAACTCGGCATACCGGTCGGACACGTGGTCCAAAACCCCGCCAAAAACCGTCCCCATCTTCCCCGCACGGGCCGTCGCTCCGTCCAGCATATCGGTCAGGGCGTTCAAAAGAAGTGCCGCCGTTCCCAGGAGAAATTCCTGCTTCCAGAATAAAACGCCCGCCAGAACCGAAAAGCCGAAGGAAAGGGCGGTCAAAACGTTGGGGGTCAGCCCCAGCCGGACGCACACCTTGCCGAAGATTTCCGAACGGGCTTCGTAAGTCGCCCGGCGCTTATAGTGCAAAAGTTCCCTCCAGTTTTAAAAGCACGGCTAAATAGCGAATATAGGTTTATACCAAGAAACCGGTCAAGCGGAAATATTGATGTTTTTTAACTGGTGGGGAAAAGATTAGAGTTGCCGGGATAACTTTCTCCTTTTACTTTATCGCCTATGTTGGCTTTCCGTAAACCTATTGATGATTTTCTCGGTTTTGTTTTCCCGCCTGCCTGCCGGATTTGCCGGGCACGATTGGAAAACGGCAGTTTAATTTGCTCTCAATGCGAAAAACTTTCCTCCCGTCTGCAAGCCCCCTTTTGCTCGGCGTGTAAACAAATTATTTCGGTAGGGGCAGGGTCTCCCTGCCCGTCCTGCAATAAAACAGCAGCAATGCCGGTCTTCGCCCTCGGTGTTTTCGATTTGCACAACCGTGAACTGATTCATCGGCTGAAATACTACGGTGATGAGCCAGCGGGAAAATTTTTAGGTGCTGAACTTGGAAAATTGGTGATGGGATTCGATTCAAGACCAGTTTGGGATGCCATCGTCCCTGTACCCCTGCACTGGACGCGCAAATGGAGCCGGGGATTCAATCAAAGTTTGATTCTGGCGGGTGCTCTTTCAAAAACCACCGGACTTCCGATATTGCCTGCTCTCCGCAGGATAAAGCGAACCAAAGACCAAACCCGGCTCACCCGCAACGAACGCCTAGCCAACGTGCGTGGGGCGTTTCGGGTTGTAAGGGATGTTAAAGAGAAGAAGCTCTTGCTTTTGGATGATGTAACGACCACCGGCGCCACGCTGGAAGAATGCCGCCGGGTTTTGGGGAATGCCGGCGCTTCCCAAATTTCCGCCGCCGTTGTGGCTGCGGCCAGTGAAAATTGAGGAGAAGTAATGACTAATCAAGTAGAAGAGGAGATTATGATTGACGAAAAGTTATTTGAGAAACTCACAACTCGCATCAAAAATTCCCGCAACGACTTCATCGAACTGGAGCGGCTCTTGACCTCCATCCCGGCCTTGGGGCCCATCAACGGCGGCAAGGGGGAATGGCCGAAAGCCAAGGTGCTTCGCCAATATCTTGAAGCGGCCGGATTTGGCAAACCGGAGGAATACAACGCGCTCGATCCCTCGGTTCCCGAAGGAACCCGCCCCAACATGGTGTTCCGCATCCCGGGCCAAAAAAAAGCCCCCACGATTTGGTTTTTGACCCATCTGGACGTGGTTCCGCCCGGGGAAGGGTGGAATCAGGACCCGTTTACGCTCAAAGTCGAGGCGGACCGGGTCATCGGCCGGGGGGTGGAGGACAACCAGCAGGGACTGGTCGCCACGGTGATGGCCGCGCGGGCCTTTCTTGAGGAAAAAATCGCGCCGGAGTTTCCCATCGCTCTGGTTTTCGTCTCGGACGAGGAGACCGGCAGCAAGTTTGGCGTTCAATATCTGCTCGATAATCACAAACTGTTTGCGAAAGACGACATCATCGTGGTGCCGGATGCGGGTCTGCCGGACGGCACGATGATTGAGGTGGCCGAAAAATCGATTCTCTGGCTGCGCATCGATACGCAAGGTCAGCAGTGCCACGCTTCGACGCCGTATCTGGGGAAAAACGCCTTGTTGGCGGCGGCGAAATTGATGAGCAAAGTGGAGGAAATCCGCCAGAAATTCGGGCAAAAGGATGAGATTTTTGACCCGCCCCACTCCACCATCGAGCCGACCAAGAAGCCCTTCAACGGCATCGACAACGTCAACACCATCCCCGGAAAGGACACTTTTTTCCTCGATTGCCGAATCCTGCCCAACTATAACTCACTAGATGTTTTGGAATTCGTCAAACAGAAGGCGCGCGAAGTGGAAGCCGAGATGGCGGGGAACGGCTACTATTCCAACACGCCGGTAAAAATCGAGGTTTCCATTTTCCACCACGAACCCTCCGCCCCGCCCACCCCGGCGGATGCCTCCGTGGTCGGCGCGCTGAAAGAGGGAATTAAAAAAGTGTATGGCGTGGAAGGGAAGCCGATGGGAATCGGCGGCGGCACGGTGGCCGCGCTTCTACGCCGCAAGGGGTTCAAAGCCGTGGTCTGGTCCAAAATGGACGAGATGGCCCACCAGCCGAACGAATACGCCAAAATCGACAACTTAATCGGAGACGCCCAAGTATTCGCTCATCTATGCCTTAAACCCAGTTGGTAATGCCGAAAAAGAGAACCTTATCGGAAGAGGTTTTGTCCCCAGAAAATAGGAGCTGGTGGGGGAAGTTCACCCTAACGCTCAAGTCGGAAAAACGGCTGGCCGCCAATACAGAGGCCTCCTATGGACTCGATTTGCTCAAATATCTTCTATTCCTGCAAAAAAAGGGGTTTTCCTCGCCGGAAGGGGTCGGCTTGAAGGAAGTGGACGGCTTTCTTTCCGCCGAGATGGCTTCCGGCCTTAAGGCCGCCAGCTTGGCCCGGCGGCTTTCCACCGTGCGGAATTTCCACCGCTTTTTGCTCAAAGAAAAAGTGAAAACGGACGGGCGGATTTTGGACCAGAAATCCCCCAAAATCAAAACCTTTGCCCCTTCCGTTTTGACCAGCGCGGAGGTGGAAAAAATCTTCTCTCTGCCCCCCAAGACCCCCCTCGGACTGCGGGACCGGGCAATTCTCGAGTTCCTCTACTCCACCGGCTGCCGGATTTCCGAGGCCTTGAACCTTCCCTTGGCGGCGGTGGATTTGGGCTCCGGTTTGGTCGAAATAGAGAAAGGGAAGGGAGGGAAGCCGCGCAAGGTATTTTTGGGAAAGCAGGCCATACTCTCGACGGCGGAATATTTGAAGAAAGGGCGGCCGCTTTTGGTTAGGGAAGAGAAAAGCTCCAAGGGGCGAATTTTCACCAACCGTTTCGGTCGGCCGCTTTCGCGGATGGGGGCTTTGAAAATCATCCGCGGCTACGTCCGCGCGGCGGGCATCAAAAAGCGTGTGACCCCGCACACCTTCCGCCACACCAAGGCCACCCACTTTCTCGAGGACGGGGCGCCTTTGCGCTTTGTCCAAGAATATCTGGGGCATTCCGACGTTGCCACCACCGAGCGCTACACCCACCTTAGGCCGGAGCATCTTAAGAAGGTTTTCCGGCAATACCACCCGCGTGAAGGCCGCTAAGAACTTCCACGCCGCCCTGTATGAATCGGGCGTCAAGGTGCAGGCGGAACTTTGCAAAACCCTTTCCATCCGGCCGGAACGGCTGCATCTTTTCCATTCCGACGAGGAACTTTACCGCGGCTCCCCCAAGCTTTTTTTGGATTTCATTTTCATGGCCGCTTCCGGCGATTTGAAGGCGGAAGCGGAGCAAATCGAGCGGATCAAGGCCCATCCGTCGCTCACTTCCATCCCTTTGATTTTGTACCATCCCAATCCGACCCGCACCGTCGAGCTTTTCGGGCTGAAATGCGGGGCGGATGAGTTTCTCTCCGGCGAGTGGGATTCCCAGCGCATCGCCGCGCGCATCGAAATGGTTCTTTCCCGCTCCCGACGAGATGTTTCGGTCAATCCCTCCTCGCGCCTGCCGGGGCCGCAGGCGATCGAACTGGAGCTGCGCCGCCGCTTGTCCGAAAAGGAGAGCTTTGCCGTCTGCTACGCCGATTTAGACAATTTCAAAGCGTACAACGACTACTACGGCTATTCCGGCGGCGACCGGGTCATTCAGTTGGTCGCCTGGATTATCCGGGATACGGTGTATGATTTGTGCCCCACCGGGTTCGTCGGCCACATCGGCGGGGATGATTTCATCTACCTCGTTCCCTTGAACAAAGCCGAGCCGGTTTCCGCGGCCATTTGCCGCACCTTCGATTTGTTCATCCCCACCCGCTATGCGGAAAAGGATTTGCAAAGGGGGAAAATAATCGCCACCAACCGCAAGGGGGAGCTGGAGGAGTTCCCGATTATGACTTTGTCGGTCGCCATTTTGCCCAACCGGAACAAAGCGTTTACCCACGTGGGGGAAATCGCCCATATGCTGGCGGATTTGAAAAAGCGGGCCAAGCAGGTGCAGGGCCCCCCCAGCCGCTTTGTGGTGGAACGGCGAAGGAAGTATTAATTCATACGCTCATCAATTCCATCGAGTCAAAAACGCAGGCAGTTCGCTTGCGATTTTGAAAGTTTGGGCGCAGGTATAGCGGGAGGATTGGGGAAGGTTTTTTAAAACCACCCCTTGGGACTTCGTCTCCGTCCCCCTTAAGTACAGGGGGACAGGAAGTTCATTTTAAGGAGAGGGAGGGGCAGAGCGGGAGCTCTACCCCTCTCGCCTTTCCTTTTTTCCCCTCAACCCGCCTTGGGCGGGTTTGGGGCTTTGTGTTTCTTTTTTTTACGTGCGACAGGTTTTAAAACGGCCGTGAAAGTGGGAGACGGAACCTACTCTTTTGCGGGGTTTCAGAACCCTCGTATGGTGGTCCTCTCCGTACGGCCCGCCTGTATATTTGTTCTGCCCTGCGCGCGGCAGGCCCCCGCGAAGGCGCTTTGGGTCTAAAACCGCTTATCCCTTTCAAGGATAAAGCGGGGTTACCGGTTGGTAAGAAAAGTCAGCCGTCCTTTCCCCTCAACCACTGGGGGGAAATCAACCCCGGAAGGGAGGGTGGCCGTGTTTTGTGGTTGATACCGGCACCCTTAGTCCTTACGGGGTTCGGCATAGGCACGCCCAATGCGGCGCCATTACCGACCCGTTTGCACGAGAGGGTTTGCGGTTTGGGGGTTAGCCCGAGCCACGTCCCTCTACTATAGGCCCACCCTGCAATATTCACTCCGAAGTTGTGGTGAATTTGCCAGCGAAGACAGACGGCCGCCCTGCATTGGCCGGAGTAATGGCCAACTTTTAAATCCGTTTCGCTTCACCTTGTAACAAGCGGTATTACATCGGCTTAAATTAAAAGCCCGCTTTTTTCTCCAGAATCATGACTTGACGAAAATCAAGCGCGAAGCGCTAAAAAACTCTTGACACAGGGGGGCGGCATCTATACTAATAGAGTCAGTGGATTACCCAAATCTGCTGATTATATTGGTATTGGGAGGTAAGGAGCGCCATCATGCGTCCGGTTCGCTGCGTATTCCAAATAAAGGAGGATACTATGCATAAATCGACCCGGGCGCTTTTAACTTTTGTACTGGTTTATTCCCCTGCAATGCTTTTCTCACAGCCTGTCTTTTCCCCACCGGTCAACTTAGGTCCGAAAATTAACACTTCAGATGTGGAGTCCGACCCTTTTCTGACGGCGGATGGCAAGGAACTCTTTTTTACCAGAAGTTTGGACATCTGGGTTTCGGAGTGGTCTGATACCGGATGGACGGTGGCGCAGAAGCTGGGCCCCCAAATCAACTTGAGTGTTTTTTTCCAACAATCCCCTAGCGTTTCCCCGGACGGACAACGGCTCTATTACGTTGACGCTGAAAGAGACGGCTATAACTGGGATATTTGGGTCTCCACTTGGAATCCCTCCATCAATGATTGGGGAACGCCCGTTAACTTGGGTCCCCCCGTAAATACCTCGGGCGTGGAATTTTCAGCTCATATAGCCCCGGATGGGATGCACCTGTATTTTTATTCAGAAACTTCAGACCCGGACAGCTTGAACCCTTATGGCCGCTGCGGTTTCTACGTAAGCGAATGGAACGGCAGCAGTTGGTCGGTACCGATGCAGGTGGCTCCGAACCTGGGGCATTGTGGCAATGGTTCGCAATACCCTTCAGTAACGCAGGAGGGTATGTGGTTTTATTATGACCGATACGTTGAAGATGGGAAAAGTATTTTTGTTTGCGAGTGGGACGGCCTCACTTGGAAGCCGGGGATTGACCTACGATCGCAGATAGGGGGACGGGCCGGCACTCCATCAATTCTTCCGGACGGGAGCCGGTTATTTTTCGCTTCGCCAGACCTTGGGGGTTATGGTAGTAATGATATCTTTGTGGCTAGTCAGATAAACTTGGAAAGAGTACCGGGATTAACGAAAGAGGGACGGGCATTGTTGGCCGCTTCGTTAATACTGATTGGAATTTGGTCACTATTTAGGGTTAGGGCACCATGAAAGAAAGAGACCCTCCGGGCTTATAGCTTGAAAGCCGTCTTAATTGGAGAAACGTTTTTTTTCGCTGGAAGCCATTAACAAGGAGGGATTTATGTCGCGGCTTCAAAAGTTTTCGTGGATTCTTGCCTTCGGTTTTCTTGTTTTCCTTCCCTTACAAGTAAAAAGCGATGAAGCGGAACCGGACTTCGAATGCCGGTTTTCGGTCGATACAACGGCAACTCCGACCGTAGCACCATCCACCGGGGTTGCGAAAGGAGTGGCCATCTATGCTACCTGGGATTCAACCACTCATCCAAAAAGAGACACCCTGCCCTTCTGGTGGAAGAATATCTGGGATTCCACCCAGCAGTTGAGCGTGCCGAAATATTTCAAGGACAACTCGCAGGGAAACTACCGCATGCAAATAACCCCCTTCGGGCGGGACGGGGATACGCTTTTCTGCTACAAGACGGCCATCTTTCCCGATACGGAGTTTGACCCGGTATTTTTTGAGGAATTTATAGACAGCATACTCACGCAGGCCGATGAAGACATAAACTTTGCGAACTACGATGCGGACAGCGATAACGTGGTGGATGCGGTGTTTTTGATAGTGACCAACATGAACGTGAGCGCGCGGGGCACCACCCTAATAAAGGCGTCCTTCGAAACCAAGGACTCTTCCGGTGGTCTGCCGATGCTTATCGTGGGTGGGGAAGGGCATATTGGGGGGAACGGGCTGAACATTTTTGCCAATTCGGACCAATTGGCTTTGGCCATATCCGCGCATGAATGGGGCCACTGCCTCGGTTTGGATGATTTATACGGAGGCTTGGGCAACGTTTGGTGGGGTTTGGGTTCTTTTTCCATTATGGGGGCGGGCTGGCCCAACAATCGGGCCGTGCCGATCGACCCCTACCACCGCATCAAGCTCGGATGGGCGACAGCCACCGAAGTAACGGCCCCCCGCTATGTAGAGACCATCCCGGACTATTTGACAACCGGGACCATCTACAAAGTGTCCAAAAGCTCCGGGGAGTATTTTCTGGTGACCAACCATCGCGGGGTTAATCCCTTTTCGGATCAAAGGGGAAAATGGGAGGAATTCTTCAAGGGCTATGGCTTGCTCATCTGGCACATAGATACAACCGGCAACACTCGTGTACGGTCTAACAAGCTTATCGACGTTGAGCTGGCGCACGGCTTGTGGAATCTGGATACCTTGTGCCGAAGAGTTGGCGCCGATACCCTTCCCAATCCTGTTTATGGACGGGACAGCTTGGACTGCGCAAAAATCATAAACAAGTTCTATTACGGTTATCAACCGAATGAGGTGCAGAGCGGAACCTGCTTTTGGAATGGAAGTCCGAAGGCCACCTTCGATGGATTGAGCAATCCTTCCAGCGACGGATACCGGGATTCCATTGTTAACTCTATGCGCGTTCAAAATATCCCTTCCCATCTGGCCAATCGAAATATTTCGGACACTTTGTACCATTCAGCCACCGCCGACCTTCTGGTCAACAACTGGTATGGGCATGTTTCAGCAAACACTACGTGGGGACCGGGGGTATATGCGATAACGGGGGATATCACCGTGGATTCCGGGGTCACCCTAACCATCGAGCCGGGAACGACCATTATATTCCAGAAAAACGAGGATAACCAAAGCTCGGGGGGCTATAGCACTAAAAGCGAGCTGATTGTCAAACGGAACCCTGACTTGCCTAGGAACGGTGGATGATTCCATCATTTCCACTTCATCCGCCAGTTCCCCCTCGAATACGGACTGGGGCGGGGTCGTGATTAATCATCCGGGCCGGGCGAACATCGAATTCACCCGCTTCAGCTATGCGGATACCGCTTTGGCTGTTCGCGGAGACACGGCCACGGTGGTGGTCTATAACTCCACGTTCAATTATTTCGACAAGGCCGCGGTTTCGAGTAGAAGCTACAAGACCAAACTGGGGGGGATATATCCGGTTCCCAATCCTCCGGATTGCGGGAGGAACAACTTCTGGATGAGCACCGCCACCTCCGGGGCCAAGGCAGTCATCAAGTCCTCTTCCCCAACCGGTACCATAAAGGCGGAAGGGAACTGGTGGGATTCGGTTCCCCCTCCCAGCAGCTACTTCTCCGGGAACGTGGATAGAACCCCCTATCTGACGGCGGAAGCCACGCCCGATTCCTGCGGGGCGGGGCAGCAATTTTCCGAACCGCCGCCGGAGGAAAAGGTGGCCGTACGGCCCACCGTGCCCACCCACTTTGAATTGGGGCAGAACTACCCGAATCCGTTCAACCCGACGGCGACCATCCAGTATGCCCTGCCCCAAGCAGTAAAGGTTGAATTGAGGGTGTTCAACATTCTGGGACAAGTCGTGACAACGCTGGTGAATGAGGAAAAAGGAGCCGGATATTACCAAGTGGTTTGGGATGGAAAAGACCAGACGGGACAGGCCGTTTCATCCGGCATTTACTTATACCAAATCAAGGCCGGGGATTTCGTCAAGACGATAAAGATGAGCTTTATCAAATAGGCGAAACCGAATTGTAAAAAAGCCGCTCCGGTTGGGGCGGCTTTTTTATTGGCACGGAAGACAAGTCGAAGGGGACGCCGCTACTCGTAGCGGAGGGCTTCGATGGGATCGAGCGAGGCGGCTTTTTTGGCGGGGTACAACCCGAAGAAAATGCCGACCGTGGCGGAAAAGATAAAGGCGAGCAGAATGGAGCCGGAGGAGATCAGCGTGCTCCAGCCGGCGAGCTTGGACATCAAAACCGTCGCCCCGACGCCCAAGCCGATGCCAATCAAGCCGCCGACCAGCGAGAGGGTTACGGCTTCGGTCAAAAACTGGGCCATCACGTCCCGGCGGCGGGCGCCCAAGGCGCGGCGGACGCCGATTTCGCGCGTCCGTTCCGTCACCGAAACGAGCATGATGTTCATAATGCCGATGCCGCCGACCATCAAGGAGACGAAGGCGACGGAGGCCAGAAGCCAGGTTAAGGTTTTGGCGGTTTCCGTGCGGGTGGCCATGATGTCGGACTGGTTGCGGATGGAGAAATCGTTGTCCTCGCCGGGGGCGAGCTTGTGGCTTTTGCGCAGGGCCTGCTCGATATCCAGCGAGACCTGCTCCATCAGAGTCACGTCCGCCACCTGCACGTTGATGTTGCTGAAGAAATCGAGCCCCAAAAGCCGCTTCTGGGCGGTTTGCAACGGAATCACCACGATATCGTCCTGATTGAACCAGCCCTGCTGGCCTTTGGGTTTCAAGACGCCGGTGACTTCGAAGGTGATGTTGTTGATTTTAATCGGGCGGCCGAGGGGGTCTTCCTCCGGCTCGAATAGATTTTCCACGATGGTTTGGCCGATTATCGCCACTCTCCGTCGGGTGGCGTCATCCTGCCTTGTAAAAAAACTTCCTTTTTCCAGCCGGGCGTTGCGGACGAACTCGTATTCCGGAGTGGTGCCGACGACGCGGGCGTTCCAGTTTTTGTTGCCGTATTTCAACTGGCCGAAGCGGGAGAGCTCCGGGGCGGTGGCTTGGATGCCCGATACTTTGCTTTGAATCGCCTTCAGGTCGTCCTCGTTCAACCGTATGGAGGAGCCTGCGCCCAAGCGCACCATCCCCTGCCGGGCGGAGCCGGGGTTTATCATCAGCAAGTTCGTCCCCAAAGCGGAGATGGAGTCCTCGACCGCTTTTTTGGCCCCCTGACCCAAGGCAATCATGGCAATCACGGCCCCCACACCGATGATGATGCCCAACATCGTCAAGCTGGAGCGGACCTTGTTGGCGCGGAGGGCGGCGAAGGCAACCAAAAAACTTTCCCAAAGGTTGATGTTGCCGCGGGCCGGGCGGGGAAGCGCAACGGCTGAAGTTCCGGCTTCCAAGCCTGGGGCGACGGCGGTTTGCGATTTCATCGCCGAGCGCTTCCGCTCGTGCCGCCGCTCATGCCGGGGATGCCGCTCATGGAGCGGAAGCGCTGAAGCATCGCCTCGCGCTGCTCGGCCAACATCGAAGTGGGCTGTGCAATCACTTCGACCCCTTCCTCCAACCCGGCGATGATTTCGGTCTGATCCAGATTGGAGATGCCGGCCAAGACCTGTTTGGGGGTGATTTTGCTTCCCTCCTTCACCAAGACCCAGCGGCGGGCCGCTTCCACCTCCGCGCCCCCTTGGGCTTTGCGCTCCGCAAGTTTGGTTTGAAATTCCCGCATCCGGGCCTTGGTTTCCGAATCCAGTTTGGTGGTGTCCATTTTGGAGGGGTCGAAACTGCGCCGAATCTGACGGCTGCCGCTGGAGCGTCCGCCGCCCCCGCCACCGGGCCCCCCCTGTTGAACGACGACCATCTGTCCCCCGCCGCCTCCGCCCGTCTGGGTGCGGACGCGGTTCTGGCCGCCGCCGGCAAGCATGGCGGCGAACTTTTTCTGTTCTTCCTCGGAAAAGTACTGCATCACGTCCATCAACTCTTTAACCGACTCGTTGGGGACCAGCAAGACATCGCGGGCCTCGGCGGTCATAATCTGGACGTTGGCGTTCATACCGGATTTCAACAAATGCCGGGGGTTGTCCACCTCGGCGGTCACTTCAAAAGTCGTGACGTTCTGGTCCACTTTGGCCAAGGGGGCGACTTTCAAAACCCGGCCGACGAACTCCTGATCGGGGAAGGCGTCCGCCACGGCCTTCACGGTCTGCCCGACTTTCACCCGGCCGATGTCGGTTTCATCCACGTCCGCCAACACGTTCACCTTGTCCAAATTCGCCAGCAAAGCGATGGTGGTTCCGCCGGAAACCGAAGAGACGCCGGAGGAGATGACCTGCCCTTCCTCCACGTCTTTGCGCAAAATGATGCCGTCGATGGGGGCCTTCAGTTCCGTCTCCGCCAGCCGCTCGGCGGCGGTGGAGAGGGCGGCTTGCGCGCGGACCCTTTGCGAACGGGCCTGCTGGTAGGCGAGTTCAGCGTTGTCCCGTTCCGCTTCGGAGACCAGCTTCTTTTCATACAATTCCAAGATTCGGTCGAGTTCCTTTTTCTGTTTCTTCTCGGCGGCCAAGCCCACTTCGTAGTCGGCCTTGGCCTGTTCGTGGTCGTTTTTGGCGGTGGTCTGGTCCAGCTTGCAAATCAAATTCCCTTTTTTGACGTAGTCCCCCGCGTCGACGGGCAACGCGATGATTTCGCCGGAGGCCTTGGATTTCAGCTCGACGGTCTGGATGGGGCGGACGATGCCGGTGGCGGTTATGGAAGCGAGGAGATTGCCGCGGGTCACCTTGGCGGTTTTCAAGGCGGCGGTGCCGTTTTTTCCTTTTTTGTCTGCGCGGGTGAAGGTGTACACCCCGCTCGCCACGATTGCCAACAGCACCAGCCAAAACCAAAGTTTGCGAAACAGTTTCATTTTTCTTTCGTCTCCCTCAACGGCAATATAGGCCCCTCAACATAGCTTTTACAAGCGGGGAGGGAGGAAGGTTTAATTCGATTTTCGCGGACATAAAAAAAGCCCTGCCTCCTTGGAGGCCGGGCTTTTCGAATTGCCTTAACAGGGGGGGAGGGGTTCCATCAGAAATGCAGCGTTCAAAAGCACCACCACGTCGCTGGCGGAAGCTCCGCCGCCGTCCATATCGCAGGCGTTCACCCCGGCGGGAGGAGTGAGGCCCAAAAAGATGCAGTTCAGGAGCAGAACAACATCGGCGGGGGCCAAAGCACCGTCCCGGTTCAAATCCCCCTTCTGGAAAACCTGCACGGGGAGGGAGACGATGCCGGTGTCCTGCCCGTCCGAGGCCAAAACCTGCACCGTATAGGGTCCCAAATCGGTAATGGCGGGGGAGAGATTCAAGCTGCCGCCGCCGCCCCCCAAGTCGGTCACCATGGCAAAAGCGGGTGTCGGCGCTGCGGAAAGGGAAACGGAGCCGCTGGAATCGGGATCGGCGGCGGAGACGGCGAACGAAAGGTTCTGGCACTGGTTAATCAAAATCGTATCCGGCGCGGCAACAACGGCCTGTGGCGCGCAGTTTTTCTGCAGCACGGTGATTTCGATGGCGGTTGTATCGGCCAAAGAAGGGGTGGTGCTGTCGGCGGCCACGATATAGACGGTGTCCACACCGGCGTCGAAACAGCCGGGGGCGAGGGTTAACTGTCCCTGCCCGCCTCCCAAATTGGCAAAGGAGGCGTAGACCGGGGCCGGCGCCAGCATTTGATAAGGGAACAAAACCTCCCCGTCCGGCTCCACGGCGGTCAGGTTGACCACCAAGTTTTCCCCTTCGTAAACGCTTTGAGGACCGGGGTCGGACAAAAGGGGGCTGTGGTTTTCAAGCGTTATGGCGCCGCACCAAGTGCCCCAGGTGTTGGGCTGGGGTTTGCGGGCGTACTCATGGAAAAACCATACCTTGCGGGGCGAGACCGGGTCCTGCCAGATGCCGGCGTAATCCCCCCAGCGATTGCGGGCGCCGCAGAAGTTACAGAAATAGGTCGTGTCGCCGGCTTTCAAGATTCCGGCCGACAAATCGTTGGGAAAATTCCCGACGTAGCGGGCGGAGGGGTAGGAGTTGGCGCTGGAGTGGGAGAAGATCATGGCGACGTTGCCGCTTTTCAAGGGCATTGGAGCGGGGAAGTAATGCTCCTCGCCATCGGCGCCGTAGATGATGTTCTGGTTGACCGCGCCGGAGGTGTCCAATTCCAGGTAGCGGATGGCGGAGACCGTGCTACTGCCGAAATTGTGGGCCTGCGGGAAGGCGAAATAGAGCCGGCCGTTGCGGTAGTGCACCTCGGACTGGCCGGTTGAGCTGTTTGTATTCACCAAAGCGACGCCGAACGGCTGGACGGCGTCCGGCGGTGCCTGATAGCTGCCGATGGGGATGGTGGCGCGGTGGGTAAGCGATGGGGAGGTGAGCGGGTTGGTGAGCCGCCAGAGTTCGATGTTGCTGCCGGCCGATCCCTGTGTGTTCACGAGAAAAATGCCGGGGATGGAATCATCCCAAGGGATCATCGGCTTGATGGTGAAGGTGAAGCCGCCGTCCGAGGGATCCTGCATCCGGGTGATATCCGTATAGGTGAGCGGGGGGGCGGCGTTGCTGTACAACTCCGATTTTTTGAAAATCCGGATTTTGGAGTACATGAACCCGCCGGTCAAAAAATTGGCGAACTGGTTGGAGGCGATGTAGACCGCCTCCTGGTCGAACCCGATGCCCGGGTAGTCTGCCCCGTGGGTGGTGGGGGTGGAGCCGTCGATATGGGCCGGGGAGCTGTACTTGTACCAGGTGCCGCGGGGGTCGTCGTCATCGGAGACGGCGATCAGATAGGCCGAGGCGTTGGTGCCGATGGCCAGAATAACCGTGATCCAACGGCGGGCGAAATGGTCGTACACTATTTTGGGATCGAAGACCGAAGGGAGGGTATTAACGTTTGAAAAAAAGGTGGCGTAGCTATTGGCCGCCTGGGTGGCGCCGTTTTTGTTGTAAATGTTGAAACGGGTATTCACAGCAAGGACGATGTGGTTGGGCCCCACGGCCATGCAGGGATCCGGCGGGGCCAGGTTGGAGGCGAACAGGCCCGTGAAACTGATATCCAACGGCGGGGCGACCGAGGGGGCCTGGGTGCGTCCCAAAAGAGAGCCGGCGCGGACGACTTGGGCGCCGTTGTCGCCGGGGGCCATCTGCCGCCGTTTGATTTCGTTAAAAACCTCCGTGGGGACGTCGTAGGGATGCTGGCGGGCCACTTTTGGCGGGGCTTCCGGCTCCGGGGGCTGGGTTTCATCCAATACTTCGACAACGCCGGCCGGCCCGACGCCGGACTGGATTATTACGCCTTCCGGCACGACATCCGCCGCGCCCACCGGGAGGGGAACGAAAAACAGAACGCCGAGTGCCGCCAGTACGAATGTACCCAAACGCATAGATGCTCCTTTCGCCGTCAACGGTTTATTATTTTCCATTCTTTTGAATCATACGCACCTGGGCGTCCTTTTTATAGCTGCAAGGGACAAAAAAGCCCTTTGGCGGTTTTTTTCAACCGCGCCGGCTTGCCCCTCCGCAAGCGTATGTTTAATGACCTTAAGCTAAAGCCGTTTTGGTGGTATGTCAAGGAATTTTGGGTCAACCTCTTTGTCTTAAAACTTCGGAATCAATTACGGGACGAAGTGGAGTTGGATGCCCCCGAAGTAGTTGGGGGGAAGGCCGGGTTCCAGAAAAGCGCGGGCGGGGCCGGAACCGGAGGGGTTGATGAAGGCGGAGGCGGCGTATTTTTTGTCCGCCAGATTGTTGGCTCCCAGAAAACCTTCCAAGCGGAGATTGCCGAATTTGACGCCGTAGCCCGCCGAAGCATTCAGGATGAAATAGGAGGGGGCCCAAATTGTGTTGGCATCGTCCGCAAAGTAAAAGCCGGCGTGCTCGAAACCGAAATCGGCCGTGGCGCCGAAAGGAGCTTCGTAACGCAGGCCGCCGTTAAACAGGATGCGGGGGATGCCCGGAACTTTGTTGCCGGAGAAGTTTCCCAATTCGTTCGCGTAGTTCGTGTATTTGGCATCCATCAAGGTCAGGGCTCCCCGGGCGGAGAGGCCGTGGGTGAAAGTTGCCTTGGCGCCAGTCTCGAACCCCCAGCGGCGGGAGCGCCCGGCTGAGAAATACCAGCTGCCGCCGTCGTAGGGGACGATTTCATTTTTTATCCCTATCCGGTAGAGGGCCAAATCGTAGGAAAGAGTGCGCAGAAACGGGATGGAGGGGATTTCCGAAACACCCTTGGCGCCGATTTCAATGGTAGTGGAGCTCATCGGCTTCATAAACGGGTTCAAAATAGCGCTTGGGAGCGTGGACGGAGGGTCCACTTCGTTGAAAGCGGGAACTTCCACCCCGCCACCCAGTTGGGCATAGAGGGAGTGTTCGTCGGAGAGGGCAAAAAGAAGGGCGGCTTTGGGCGTAAGGTGGTTGAAAATCAGCTTTTCTTTTGGAGTGCCGGCAGAAGCGCCGGTGGGAAGTTCCTGCGCAAGGTAGAGTTGGTGGTCGAAGCGGCCCCCCAAAAGGACCTTGAGTTTGCCTTTCAGTGGCCGTTCCATCTGCACAAACAACCCGAACGCGCCCGCCCCTTCCTTCTGGTTGGAGCGCAAAGAATCGCCGCGCTGACCGCTGGTGAGTTCATAAAACTGAATCGAGCCATCCTGATAGCCGGCATCCGCCCCGGCCGATAGCCGCAGACCGGAATCATCCTTTTTTTCTCTCCAAGACCATACTGTTCCGCCCCCGATGTTAAAGCGGTTGAAGTTGCGGAAGGTGTTTCGCTCGGAACGTTCCAAAACCTTCGGCTCCACATAACCCAAAACCTCAAGGGTGTGCCGCCCGGATACGGTCTTGGTCAAATTGAAGCCGAGTTTGCCGGTGCGGTTGAAGCGGCGCTCGTCGCGCGCCAAATAAGTCGGGTTGGACTGCTCGGGGTCGACATTGAACTGGGATTGGGTCAAGGCCCCGGCTATGCGAAAACGGACGTGCACATAGCTGGCCAACAACTTGAGATGGGTATTAGCGTCTGGATTGGAGTTATAAATGGCATAATATTGCGAGGAGGAGCTGCCGGTATGCTCACGCCAGCCGTCAAAAATAGTGCGGGAGCCGGAAAACAAAAGCCGTCCGGAGCCGAGGGTCAAACCGGCGGCCAAGCTGTTTTTTTCCAAGCCGAAGCTGCCCAAGGCGGCGTTGTTTTCGACGAACGATTCCGGGAAGCGGCTTTTGGACTCGACGTTCACCACGCCGCCGGAGGCGTTGCCGAAAAGGGTGGAAGCGTTGGAGCGGATGACTTCAATTCGTTCGGCTGCGTTCAAATCGAGCTGGTCCAAGGCGGTGCGGCCGTCCGGCTCGGAAGCCGGGAAACCGTCTACCAACACCTTGACTCCGCGGATGGTGGCGGCGTTAGAACGCTCGCCGTTGCCCCTTGAGCCGAACCCCCGTATCGTCAACCGGACATCCTGCCCCCCGGCGCGGCTTTGGGCGAAGACTCCGGGAACATCCCGCAGGGCGTCATTCAGTCCGGCCTTGCGGCTTTTCGAAAAACCCTCCGCCTCGATGACCGAGACGGCCATCGGCAGCTTGAGCCGGTTTTTTTCGCCGCGGGCGCCGATGACCAGCACTTCCCCGGGGAGGTGGTAGGTTTTCAACGAATCGCGGCGGGTGGAATCCGGCGTTTGCCCGAAAAGGGGGGAGGAAATCAAGAAAAGCGGAATAAAACTAAAAAGCGGGTTTGGCGGCGACAGGCGCAATTTTTCTCTCCGTGTTTTTTTTCAGCCCGGCAACAAAAAACGGCTTTCCCCATCCGAAAGCCATTGGATACCGTTTAACTTAAGGGGTTTTGGGGCCAAGTCAACGAATTTTTTGCGAGGGAAGTTCGGGGTTCGGCGAAATCCGGGAAGGTTTTTTTCCGATAAAATAAAGAGGGTTCCCTCCCCACAAGGGAACCCCTCGCTACCACCTGGTTGGTCTGCCTGAAGTTTTGAAATCACTTTCAACTCTTCAGTCCACCAGAACTGCTACTGCGTTGTTAGTCGCCGAAGGATACAAGTATCAATTCCCGTGCCGTCCGACCGGATTTTGCCGTTTAAAATAAATCCGTTGCGCCGAAAACGGTTAGCAGGAGCAAAAACTTTTTGGCGGATGATTTTTCGCGGCTTCTTCGCAGAAACTGCGAGTGAAAGCTCTTGAAAACCGGCAAAAAGTATTGCCTAACTTCAAGAATTTTAGCCGGTTAAAGATAATTCGCAGATTCTGCGCGGGTTTGGGCTATTTTGTGATCTGATAACCGAGCGATTCGATCGCTTCTTTGACCGATTGCAGGTTCAGAGTATCGGATTTGTCCGATTCGACGGTCACCGTTCCGTTCGTGCGGGAGGCGGTGACTTTCCTCACACCGGGGAGTTGGGATACGGCCTGTTGGACTTTGGCTTCGCAATGACCGCAGGTCATGCCGGCGACTTTGAGCTCGATTTTTTCCTTGCTTCCAAAAAGCATAAAATTCCTTTCAGTTGGTTTGGGCGAAAAACTTCTTCAGTTTTTCCTCGGTCTTGGCGGTATCGGTTATCGGCGGGGAGCAGAGGGACTGGCGGCAGGCGAAGAGGGCCGGAGATTCCATCTCGGGAAATTCAATTTCGCCGACTTTCAAGGGTTTGGCTGTCCTATCCAAAAAGATGACGACTTTGTTTGGGTCGTAAAAGCGCAGGGCGGCGGTGTGCAGGGCTTGCGCAGCTTTATCCTTCGGGCTGCCGACGATCACGATTTGGTTCGGGTAGGTGCTGAATTGGCGCAAGGCCAAAGCAAAGGTGCCTGCCATATAGCCGCGAGTGGGATAAAATTTGGACAAGAGTTTCAAAGTATGTTCGGCGGCTTTTTTGTAGGCGGCGTCGCCGGTCAGACGATAAAGTTCGACTAAGGCCAAGGCCGTCTCTGAATTTTCGTCGAACGGTTTATCGGGGTAGGAGAGATTGCCGTAGGACAAGTTTGCAAGCGGGGCGGAATAGAAGCCCCCCCCCTTGGCATCCTGCAAGTTCTTCAAAACCCAGGCCATAATTTCTTTGGCAAAGTCGAGATATTCTTTCTTTCCGGTGACTTGATAGGCCATAGCCGCGGCGCGGGCGATTTCCACGTTGTCCGCAATAAGTCCGCGCAGGATGGTTTTGGCTGTGGGGTTGTGACCCATTCCCAATTTTGCATCCCAGGCGGTTTTTTTGATTTTGTTGAGGGACAACAGGGCGAAGTCGAGGAGTTTCTTTTCCCCCAGCACCGGATAGGCCGTTAGATAAGCGCGGATCATCCGGCCGTTCCAGTCGGAATAGATGTTTTTGTCCACGTGGGGGATGCCCAATTTGCGGCGGGCGGCGTCGTCCAGCAGGAAATACTCTTCGCCGGCGATGAAATCCTTCTCCGGCTCGTGGCTGCCCAAGTCGGCATCCTGACTGCCGTAAAAGCCGCCTTTGGGGTCCTGCATAAAGCCCTCCAGCCAGCGGATGATTTCGAGGACGGTTTTTTTGTAACTCTCTTCGCCGGTTGCCTGATAGGCGTTGATATAATTTTCCAACAACTCGGCGTTGGCGAAGAGCATTTTTTCGTAGTGCGGGTGGCTCCAATCCGGTTTGGTGGCGTAGCGGTAGAAGCCGCCCCAGACAGGGTCCAACAGTTTTTCTTGATTTTTCAGCGTGAGATAAAGAACGTTTTCGATTTTCGGGTTTTTCTTTAGGTTGTTTTCCAGAAGCAGAAGCGCCATAGTCCCGGGGGCGGGAAATTTTTGGCCGTCGCCGAAGCCGCCGTGGGCGGCGTCCAGATTGTCGATGGCGGAATTGACCACATCGTCAACGGCTTCCGGTTTCAATTCGCCCTGCAAGGGGGCGGGATTGGCCAAGGATTCGGCCACTTGAGTTTTGAAGGAGTCAATTTTGGCCTGAACGGTCGGCTTGTTCTTTCGATAGTAATCCTCCACTTGCGCCAAGACCTGCCGCAACTGCTCCGGCGGGAGGTAGGTGCCGCTCCAGAGGACTTCACCGGTGGGAACCAAAACGGCGGTGGTGGGCCAGCCGCCGGAAAGATAGCGGTTCTGCACGTCCGGACGCTGGTCGGCTTCCACCCGCACCGGAATGAAGCGCTCGTTCAACAACCGGATGACTTGTGAATCGGAGTAGGAGGTTTCGTCCATCACGTGGCACCAGTGGCACCAGACGGCGGTGATGTCCAAAACCAGAAGCTTCTCTTCCTTTTTGGCGCGGGCAAAGGCAGCGTCCGACCATTCCATCCAGCGGATTTCGTGGTCTTTTTTCTGACGGACACCTTTCGGGGCGAGCCCTTCGAGCGTTCCGGCCCCCCCTTTGGTCATTTGCACTTCCTGTTCCTTTTCTGATTTCTGTGCGCGGCTCATTTCAGCAAAGATATTTATTGTTAGTAAAACGCCAAGCAGTATTATGACTTTGCTCTTTGACATCTACAAATACCGGGCCAGACTTTCCGCGTAGAGGGCGCCGGAGCCGGTATTGAATATAACAATCTTTTGTTCCGGTTGGAGCCAACCGGTTTTTTTCAACTTCCAAACCGCGGCCAAAGCGGCACCTCCCTCCGGAGCGGCAAAGATGCCTTCGCTTCCCAGTTTTTTGACCCCTTCGACCAGTTCTTCTTCCGTGACGGAGACGGCTGTGCCCCCGGAGTCGCGCAAGAGCTTGAGCATAATGAAATCGGCCAAGGCGGAGGGGACGCGCAGGCCGTAGGCCATCGTGAAGGCGTTTTCCCAGAAGTCCGCTTTTTCTTTGCCTTCCTGAAACGCTTTTACTATTGGGGCGCAACCCTCCGCCTGCACGGAGACCATTTTGGGGCGCTTATTCCCAATCCAGCCCAACTTTTCCATTTCGTCAAACGCCTTCCACATTCCGACCAAGCCGGTGCCGCCGCCCGTGGGGTAGATGATTACGTCCGGCAGTTCCCAATCAAACTGCTCGGCCAGTTCGTAGCCCATCGTTTTTTTCCCCTCGACGCGATACGGCTCGCGCAAGGTGGAAAGCAGATAAAAACGGCCGTTGGCGTTCAGCTCATTTATTCTTTTTCCGGATTCGGCAATGGTGCCGTCCACCAGTTCTACGATCGCCCCGGCGGAGCAGGCAAACGTTACGAATGCGGAAGGGGTATCCTTGGGCATTGTGACATAGCATTTAATTCCAGCCCTTGCGGCGTAGAGGGCGGCGGCGCCTCCGGCGTTGCCGGCCGTTGGCAGGGCGACTTCCCTGGCTCCCAATTCAAATGCTTTCGACACGGCTAACGAAAGGCCGCGGGCTTTGAAGGAGCCGCCGGGATTGCCGGATTCATCCTTTACAAAAAGATGGGGCAGACCGAGCTCTCTGGAAAGTTTCGGAACGGAGCGTAACGGAGTCCAGCCCTCGCCCAAGTTGAGACGGAATTTTTCGTCGCAAATCGGCAGAAGAGGAGCATAGCGCCAGAGCGTATCGCCTTTAAGTTTGTCCTTGTCCAGCTCATTTTTGGCGCGGGGCCAATCATACTGCGCCAGAAGAGGGGCGCCGCACGTGCAGAGGAATTGGGGCTCGTCCGCCGAATATTCCTTGGCGCAGCGGCTGCAGGCGAGCCCCACAAGGTAGCTTTTCACTTCTTGGTCGTTTTCAGACGGCTTAAACTAAGCCGAGCGGGCGCCTCAACCGGGTTTCAGTTCGACGACGTTTTCCTCCGGTGAGAAAAGCCCCACGATTTCGACGCCGGTTTTTTGGGCCAGCAGGGTGGCCAGGTTCACATATTCCTTCTTGACCCAGGATTCGCCAACGGCGAGGACTTTCAGGTTGACGTCCACCAGATACCAAGTTGGCACAATCGAGATGCCGTAGATTTTGGAGGTGAGGTAGGGGGTGTCGTCAATCAAAATCGGGAAGGTAATGCCGTATTGTTTGGCAAATTCATGTGCCTTGTTCAGCGGATCCTGCACGATGCCCCAGAAGGGGATGCCGGAAGCTTTGATTTTCTGATATATGCGTTCCAAAAACGGAAAGGCATATTGACAGGTGGGGCAGGTGACTTTGAAGAAGGCGAAAAAACCAAGCCCCTTGGCCTTGATTTCGTCCAAGCTGTGTTTTTGGCCGTCCGTGCCTTGGAGCGCAAAGGCAGGGGCGGTGTTGCCCGTTTTTATCATGACCATCTCCTTGCCAATTTACAGGCATCCCCGACACTGAAGTGTCGGCTACCATTGGTTGGGGAGAAGTTAAAAAGTTTGGGGAGGAAAGTCCAATTTCGAAGATTAGGACAGCCTGCGGGGGTTGAAATTGGAGGGGAGAAACATATATTAGCGGGGAGGAGAAGGAGATTTAATGGCGTACGTAATAGCGGAACCGTGCATCGAAGTCAAGGACAAAGGGTGTCTGGCGGTCTGCCCCGTCAACTGCATTTACGAAGGGCCGGATATGCTCTACATCAACCCGGACGAATGCGTCTCCTGCGATTTGTGCGTAGCGGAATGCCCGGTGAACGCGATTTTCAATGAGGACGACATCCCGGAAAAGTGGAAGCATTTCATCGACATCAACAAGAACTTTTTCAAGCCGAAACCGGCGGGAGAACAACAGCCCACCAAGTAATACTTGATTTTGCCGCTTTGAAAAGCCCCGTTTTTGGCGGGGTTTTTTTCTTTTTTCACTTCGTAACAAGGGGATAATATTCCGGCCATTTTGACGCCAGCGGTGGCGAGGATATGTGGAAAGATAACCACAGAATTGCACACCGGCTCAAAAGTCGCCCCTATAAGCCCTTGTCCGGCAATAGAAAAGAAAGTTTCATACAGGGCAGGCGGCTTGCGGATAAAAACAGCTTGGGAGGCGATTTATGGAGAACCCGGAGAGACCGGAAACGGGGCTGTCCCAAGAAACCGGGGCGGTCGCAAAACCAAAAAGGAAGATAAAAAAGCACTGTCCCGTCTGCGGAAAACGGCTGTATCAGGATTCCCACGAGCGCTGGTACTGCCCGAGATGCTTGGCGGAGGTGGACGGGGAACGGGTGAGTTTCAACTACGTCCCCGAAGAAGAGTTGGACACGCAACTGCAAACCGGATGAAGTAAGCCGGTTTTTTAGTTTTTGAGCGCAGGATAAAGCCCCGGGAAACGGGGCGTATCCTGCGTTTTTCGTTTGGGAAGCGGCATTTGACCCCACCCTTCGGCTGTCCAGCTTATAGCGGGGCGGCCTAAATCCTTCCCCTCAAGGGGAGGGAACTTGTGCTATTCATCGGTCTTGGCGGAAAATGGAGGTCTGAAGACCTCCGCTACGCTTCTTAATCATAAGAAAGAGCGTATGGGGCAATACGCCCCTTCGAAAAACGGTTATATTCGGCGGGATGAATTTTGACCCCAAAATTTTCAAGGCATACGACATTCGGGGAACCTATCCGGAGCAGATTAACGGGCAGATCGCCTACGAGTTCGGCCGCGCCTTGGCTTCATATTTGCGGCCGTCGGCGGTCGTTGTGGGGCGGGATATGCGGCTTTCGGGAGACGAGCTTTTCGACGGGCTTTCACGGGGGCTTGTCGATTCCGGCGCAAATGTCATCGACATCGGGCTTTGCTCCACGGATGCTTTGTACTTTGCCGTCGGTAAGTGGGGGGTGCCAGCGGGGGTGATGATTACCGCCTCGCACAACCCCAAAGAGTACAACGGCTTCAAGACCTGCAAAGCAGAAGCGGTGCCGCTTTCGGCTTCCGAGGGGTTGAACTTAATCCGGGACCTAATGAAGCGGGGGAAGTTTGAGCCGGTCAGTGTGAAGGGGAAAATCGTCCAGCGGGAGGTGCTGCCGGAGTTCATCCAGCATATTTTGAGCTTTATTGATCCGAAAAAAATAAAGCCGTTCACCGTCGCCGTGGATGCGGGGAACGGAATGGCGGGGAAACTGGTTCCGGAGCTTTTCAAGAACCTGCCGTGCAAGCTCACGCCGCTATATTTTGAACTGGACGGTTCTTTTCCAAACCATCCGGCCAGCCCGATTGAGCCGGAGAACACGGAGGAATTGCGGCGGCTGGTCGCGGAGCAAAATTTAGATTTAGGGGTGGCCTTTGACGGGGACGCCGACCGGATGTTTTTGGCGGATAGTTCCGGTAAACTTTTGGGCGGGGACGTGGTCACCGGGCTGGTTGCCAGGAAGCTTTTGGAAAAAGCGCCGGGAGCGGCGGTCGTTTACAATTTAATCTGCTCCCGTCTCGTTCCAGAGACCATAGCGAAGGCGGGCGGCCGGCCGATTCGCTCGCGGGTGGGGCATGCGTACATCAAACCCTTAATGAAAGCCGAGAATGCCATTTTCGGCGGAGAACATTCCGGCCATTTTTATTTCCGGGAGAACTGGTTTGCGGATTCGGGCGTCATTGCGCTCATAGTTTGTTTGGAACTGCTTTCGGAGGCGGGAAAGCCCTTGACGGAGTTGGCGCAAGAAATCGACCCGTATTTTCGCTCGGGGGAAATCAATTTTCGGGTTTCCGATCAGCAGGGAGTCATCGAAAAAGTGGCGCAGAAATTTTCCGACGGCAAGGCGGACCGGGAGGACGGACTGACCGTCGAATATCCTGACTGGTGGTTCAACTTGCGGCCATCGAATACGGAACCGCTTCTGCGGCTGAACATGGAGGCGGAATCGGAGGAGCTTTTGCAGGAAAAGCTCACGCTACTGCGGCAGGAAATAATGTCCGCATAAGAAATTGACCCCACCATTCGGCCCTCGCTTTTGGCGACGGCCTGAATCCCTCCCCTTGAGGGGAGGGAAAGTTTTTTTGGGGAACCGGGCGGGGTTATTGCTGTTTAGGTTATGAAGAATGATAACGCTTAGACCGGCGAAGGAAAGAGGACATACACAAATCGGCTGGCTGGACAGCTGGCACAGTTTTTCGTTTGACCAGTATTACGACCCGAAGCATATGGGTTTTCGTACCCTGCGGGTCATCAACGACGACCGGGTGGCGGCCGGGGAGGGGTTCGGGATGCATCCCCACCGGGATATGGAGATTTTGACCTGGGTTCTGGAAGGGGCCTTGGAACATTCCGACAGCATGGGGAACGGTTCGGTCATCCGCCCCGGCGAGCTACAGAAAATGAGCGCGGGGCGGGGGATTGCCCACAGCGAGTACAACCAATCTCCTTCCGAGCCGGTGCATCTTTTGCAAATCTGGATACTGCCCAATAAAAAGGGAGTCGTGCCGAGCTACGAGCAAAAGTCGTTTGCCAAGGAGGTTGAAGGAAGGCTGCGCTTGGTTGCCTCGCCGGATGGGCGGGAGAACTCCATTGTTTTATTGCAGGATGCGGAACTGTATATCGGGCGGTTGAAAGCCGGGCAAAAAACCAGTCACGAATTGAAAGCGGGAAAATACGCCTGGGTACAGACGGCGCGGGGCGCGGTGCTGCTCAACGGCGTCGAAATGAAAGCGGGAGACGGGGCGGCGGTCAATGACGAAAAGAAACTGGAAATTACCGCCAAAGAAGATTCCGAATTTTTGCTTTTTGAATTGGCGTAAAGTTTAGGTGGGTTGCCTCCTGCCTGTAAAAGAGGCCGTCCCAACAAGCTGCCGGGACGGCTTCATTGGTTTACGACCAGCCAAGAAGTGCTTGATTCCGTCATTGATTCACCTTAAATTCCCGCTTTCCGCTGCGCGAGCGGTATTTGTGAAAAGATCTTAACAAGAAAGGTTTGTCGATTCTATGGGTTTGAATAAAGGGGAGTTTTTGGAAACCGTTTCCATCGGTTTGGGGAGCATCATGATTTTGCCGATTTTTTCGACCAAGATGCCGGCGGGCTTTCCGCACGGAGGGGATACCTTATACGCCTCGGATTATGGAAAAAAGCGGAATGGCAAAATGGAAGGCACGGCTTATCCGTTCGTTGCTTTTCCTTCCAGAATTGTGCCGGAGCTGGTGCAACATTTGCAAAACTTAAGAAGAAATTAAGCATTCCTCAACATGCGGTTCAGGTTTCGGCAGCAAATTCTGACAGGGGTTTTGCTTTTGTCCGCATCATCTGTCCGGGCTGATTTTCGGGCGCTTGCTGCGCAATCGGCCTATATTTTACCCGAGACGTTCCAGTTCAGCATAACCTCCAGCGCCTTGCGCCGGCCGGGGGATGAGGAGCTTTTTTCCTTTCCCGAATTCGGGGTCGATTACGCCGTGGCGCAACGAGTGGAACTTTCCGGTCAATGGGGACTTTTATTTTTGGATCGAATCGGGCAAAAGGCGCTGGGAGGCGGGGGAGACGTTTTGCTTTCCACGAAAACGGCCTTGTTCGCTCATCCAAAAAACTGGGCGGCGGCCTTTCGGTTCGCCGTCAAGCTGCCAAACGCCAAGGCGTACAAAGGGCTGGGGACGGACGAGGCGGATATTTTTTACGGACTTTTGCTTTCGCAACGTTTAAGCCGTTTTGAATTTTCGCAGAATTTGGGGATGGGGATTTTGGGAAATCCTGTGACGGGACGAGGGCAGGAGGATGTTTATACCTATGCAATATCTGCCAATTTCAAACCTTCACGATTCGAGCTTTTTGCCCAATGGTATGGGCAGACGAATACCCATCCGGAGTTTGTTTTTTCTCACGTTGCTGCGGGTGCAGGGTATCGAACCGGCAAAGTCGGCTTTATTCTTTCCAGTTTGAAAAGTTTGACCACCATGCCGAAGGGATATCAGAATACCTTGGGGGCGGATTGGGGGGTGAGTTTAAAGATTGAGTGGCGGCCAATTTAGGGCATGCAGCCGCATGCCTTCAAAAATTCAGGCCGAGGCCCACGCTGAAATCGAAACCGGTAAATTCGACTTTGATATCCCCTTCGTTATCTGTAAAGGCCATTCCGTTGGAATAGCGATAGCGGGCCTGCCAAATTGTTGAAACGGACGAGCTAAGCCGGGATTGGAATCCGATTGTCCCGTGCAGGCCGTATCCAGTGCCGGTTCGCTTGGCCTTGTATGAAAAAAAAGAGTCGATTACTTCTCCTTCTACCTTGCTGAAAAAAATGGAAGCACCTGCACCCAAATAGGGTGAGAAGGTTTCTGAAACAGAAAATGGACTTACTTCATATCCAAGAGATATGGGGATGCCGCGGAATTTCCATTTTACTGTTGAGAACCAAGACCCAATTGTGTCACCCGTTCCGTCCGTTTGGTACATAAGAAAGCCCATCGAAGCAGAAGCCCGAACCAGTTCAGAGCCCAAACTTACCGAATGGTGGGGGGTAAACTTATAATGGACGGAGAGAGCATAGAGGGGATTGGGATTGTTTTTTTGGTAGTAGTGGGGGTTTGCTGTGCTTTCGATAAAGTTTGACCAATCTGACAGAGGCAAGTGAGCAACGCCAGCCATGGCACGAATGGAAAAGGAACCGGCAGAAGCAGATGTTGAGAGCAAGAAGGAGGAAAACACTAAAGCAGCGAGAGCAACTAAACTGAATGTTTTGATAGAACAAGGCTTCAATCCACGAAGTATATAAATCCTGCCCATAACGCTGCATTCAATTTGGGTGTTTCATTCCTTTTAGTCAAGTCAAGAAATCGTAGAACGGAGAGTTGCGAACGGAGCGGCTCTACGAGGTGTTCTGGATGGCGGCAAGGGTTTTCAGCAAATCGGCGGTTTCGGCCACATCGTGGGCGCGGATGATGTCGGCTCCTGAAAGGGCGCCCCAGGCGGCGGCGGCCAAGGAGCCGGAAAGGCGGCCTTCGGCCGGGCGGTCGTTCAAAGCTTTGCCGATGAAACTTTTGCGGGAAACGCCCAAGAGAAGTGGAAAGCCCAATTCCTTGAAGCGGGCGTGGTAATAGAGCAACTTTAAATTATCCTCAAAACGCTTGCCGAAGCCGATGCCGACATCGAGGATGATATTTTCCGGTCTGATGCCCGCTTTTTGGGCTGATTTTGTTCGCTCTTCGAAATACTGATACACCTCTTCGACCACATCGTCATAATGCGGATTTTGCTGCATCGTCTTGGGGGTGCCCTTGATGTGCATAATCACCACCGGGCAGTTTCGCTTGGCCACCAACTCCGGCATTTTGGCGTCGAATTGCAGACCAGAGATGTCGTTCACCAGTTCGGCGCCGGCATCCAACGCCTTTTCTGCAATCGTCGAGCGATAAGTATCAATGGAAATGGGAATCGGATAGTTCGCCTTGACGAGTTTTTCAATCAGAGGCACGGTGCGGCGGAGTTCTTCGGCTTCCTCCACCGGCTCGGAGCCGGGGCGGGTGGAAAGGCCGCCGACGTCCAGAAAGTCGGCCCCTTGTTCAGCGACCTCCGAGGCGCGGCGGTAGGCGGCGTCCAAATCGAAAAAAAGGCCGCCGTCAAAAAAAGAATCGGGCGTGGTGTTCAAAACCGCCATCAGATAGGTTTTTTTGCCGAGCGGATAAACTTTGTTGCGAAAGTGAAGGGTTCGGGAAGCGGAAACTTCCACGGTTTTCACAAAACTTACTTGTGAACGGCGGGGGTGGGGCTGGGGAGTTCTTGGCCGTTCAAAAGCTTGTCGATTTCCTCGCCATCCAGCGATTCGTGCTCCAGAAGGGCCTTGGCCACCAGATGCAGCTTGTCGATACCCTTGGAGAGCAGGTCGGTGGCCTTGGCTTCGGCACGTTCCACAACGGAGCGGACTTCGTCGTCAATCATCTGAGCGGTCTTTTCGGAGTAATCCCGGTGGCGGGCGATTTCCCGCCCCAGAAAGATTTCCTCCTCCTTTTTGCCGAAGGTCAGAGGCCCCAGCCGGTCGGACATGCCCCATTCGCAGACCATTTTGCGGGCCAGTTCGGTGGCCCGTTCCAAATCGTTGCCGGCGCCGGTGGTCAACTGGCTGAAAACCAGTTTTTCGGCCACCCGGCCCCCCATCAAGGTCACCAGCACGTTTTCGAGATAGGGACGGGAGTGAGTGTGGCGTTCGTCAATCGGCAAATAGTGGGTCAATCCCAAGGCCCGGCCGCGGGGGATGATCGTGACTTTGTGCACCGGGTCGGAGCCGGGGGAAAATTTGGCGACCAAGGCGTGGCCGGCTTCGTGATAGGCGGTGATGCGCTTTTCTTCCGGGGAAATCACCAAACTGCGGCGCTCGGTGCCCATCATCACCTTGTCCTTGGCGTCCTCGAAATCCTCCATCGAAACCTTGTCGTGATTGCGGCGGGCGGCCAGAAGCGCCGCTTCGTTGACCAGATTGGCCAAATCGGCGCCGGAAAGACCGGGGGTGCCGCGGGCCAGAATTTCCAAATCGACGTCCGGTCCAATGGGAATGCGGCGGGTGTGGACCTTCAAAATTCCCTCGCGTCCCTTCACATCCGGCGAATCCACCACCACTTGCCGGTCGAAACGGCCGGGTCGCAAAAGTGCGGGGTCCAAAACGTCCGGGCGGTTTGTGGCGGCCATTATGATCACGCCTTCGTTCGATTCAAAGCCGTCCATTTCCACCAATAACTGGTTTAGGGTCTGCTCACGCTCGTCGTGACCGCCGCCCAGTCCCGCGCCACGATGACGGCCCACGGCGTCAATCTCATCAATAAAAATGATGCAGGGAGCGTTGCGCTTTCCCTGATCGAACAAATCCCGCACGCGGGAGGCGCCGACACCAACAAACATTTCCACAAAATCGGAGCCTGACATCGAGAAGAAGGGAACCCCTGCTTCACCGGCGACGGCGCGGGCGAGCAGAGTCTTTCCGGTTCCGGGAGGGCCCAAAAGCAGAACGCCTTTGGGAATTTTGCCGCCCAATTTCTGGAACTTGGCCGGTTCGCGCAGAAACTCGATGATTTCGTGCAGTTCCTCCTTGGCCTCGTCGGCACCCGCCACGTCGGCAAAGGTGACTTTTGGTTTTTCCTGATTGGCCAAGCGGGCGCGGCTTTTGCCAAAGGAGAAAAGTCCCTTGGGGCCCCCCTGCATCTGGCGGAACATAAAAACCCAGAACAGAATCAAAAGTATCCAAGGTAAAGTCGAGAGCAGAATGGTGCCCCAGTTCAAGTTTTCCGACTGGGCGTACACTTCGGCGTTATGGCTGCGGAGCCGCTCCAGAAGCTGGGGATCTTCGAACGGGATATAAAGCTGGTAGCGGCCGTACTGCGCCGTGCGGTTGGAGTTGGGATCGGTCCGGGTGATTTTCTGTTTGAATTCCCCTTTTATGGTTTTTTCATAAAAGGTCGCTTTTTTGATGTTTTCCTTGTCGACTTCCGCGATGAAATCCGAGTAGGATATATTCCAGACGTCTTTGCCCTCCGGAGAAAAGAAGCGCCAGGCGAAGATGGCCAAAAGCAAAAGAACAATCCAGAAAGCGGCCGCCTTGCCGCCCCGCTTCCAGCCCGGTTCCTCCTTCAGAATCGGGGGAAGCCGGCGGCGGCCCTCCGGGCCGCGGTTTTCTTTATTTTCGTCCATTTCACCCATATTTAGATTTATCGACACTCCCTTTCTATTCTACGCTTGCTTTTTGGACGGGTTTAAACTTTTGGCCAAAAAAGCCAGGCCGGGAAGATGGCGGTATTTCTCGTTGTAGTCAAGTCCGTAGCCGACCACGAAGCCGCCCGGCACCCAGAATCCCCGATAACGGACAGCAACTTTTACCCGTTTGGGATGTTTTCGTTCCAACAGGGTCGCCACGGCCAACTTCTTCGGCTTTTTGGCAAGCAAAGTCCGCTCCAGATAGGACAGAGTCAGACCGGAGTCCACGATATCTTCCACCAAGAGCACCTCCCGGCCGGTTATTTCCGAGCGGAGGTCCTTCAACAACCGCACCACGCCGGAGGTGAGGGTGGAGTTTCCGTAGCTTTCGGTTTCCAAAAAGTCCACTTCATGGGGAATGGTCAATTTGCGGGACAAATCGGAAAGAAAGACGAAGCTTCCCTTTAAAACCCCCACCAAAACCGGCTTTTTGCCTTCGTAGTCGCGGGAAATTTTTTTGGCCAGTTCGGCCACCTTTTTTTGGATTTGGGAAGTAGAAAGAAACGGTATCAGTTCATCGTCCATTGGGCTCCGCTTTCAAGTAAAGGACTTCTTTGGTATCCGCTTGCACTTTGAAATCCTCTGCAATCCGGTAGCCGACGACCCAGCAGATTTTGCCGGCGGAGGTCAAAAGCAAGGCGTTGCGGCGCTGAAAAACCGGCACTTTGGCATCGGTAAAAAAATCCCCCACTTTTTTAGGGGCCTTCATTCCGAGCGGGATGAAGCGATCGCCTTTTTCAACCGGACGCAAAAGCAAGGGCGCTTTGAGCCGGGCGGCATCCAGATAGGCCTGCCAGCCGGTCGGCAGCAGCAGAGTTTTGAGCCGGTTGCGGGGGATTTGTTTTGATTCCAGTATAAGGCCGTTGGCTTTCACTACCTTGTCAAACGGCAATTTGAGTTGGAGCGGTTCCGGCTTTTTCTCAAGCTGGTAAAACCACAAAAGTCCTTTTCGAGTTGAATCGGCAAAAAGGTTTTTGGCCAGTTCGATTTTGCCGGGAGTTTCTAATAACTGCAAAAGCCGTTCAATGGCGGAAAACTCAAGATCCAAATCAAAGTAACGCTTACAAACGGTTTGAAAAACTTCACGCTGGAGAGCTTTGGGGGCTTTCGATAACGCTGAAATTTTTAGGCCGAGGGCTTCGTTATTCATCACGAGTCCTTTTTTAATGATTTTTTCGGCTTCAACTTGCAGGAAGGTCTTTTCGTCTTCAAAGATTTGAGCCAAGCGGAGAAGGACTTGGCGAATTTGGGGATTGTATCTTTTTTCTAAGAGTGGCAAAAGTTCGTTACGCACCCGGTTGCGGGTGAATCTCGTTCCTTTGTTGGAGGGGTCGGTGCGGTAGGCAAGCTTTTTTTGCTTCAGGAACGCCAAGACATCAGCGCGAGCGGCCCAGAGGATGGGGCGAATGATTTTGCCGCGCTTGGCCGGGATGCCAGTGGGGCCGCCGGTGCCGCGAAGAATTTGCAGAAGCACGGTTTCGGCCGCATCATCGGCCGTGTGGGCGGTAGCGATTTTGCCATATTTTTCGTCCTTGGCCATCTGCACAAAGAACTCGTAACGCAAATTCCGACCTGCTTCCTCCAGCGACCATTTGTTTTCTTTGGCCATGGTTTTGGTGTCCACTTCGGAATAGAAAAACGGGAGATTCAGCTTGTGCGCCAGTTTCTTGACGAAGGCGGCATCCTTTGCGGTTTCCGGGCGGAGGAGGTGGTTTAGGTGTGCCACGCCGAGCTTCAACTTCAAGGGTTCGGACAATGCTCTCAAAGCAAAAAGCAGGGCCACCGAATCCGGCCCGCCGGAGCAGGTGACCAGAATTTTTTCATCAGCGCCGAGCAGTTTCTTTTTTTGGATAAAGTCGGCGGTTTTTTGGATAAAATCGGGTTCCATTGAGAGTAATCTAAAAAATTACAGAGGACAATCCAAGAGGGAAAATCTACCGGCGGGCCCAGAAAAGGAGGGAGAGGCCGGCGAAAAAGAAGAGTACATCGACGCCCCAGGCGGCGACCAAAACGGGCAGGCTGCCCGTTTCCCCCAAGGTTTGCGCCAGACGGAATAAGATGATGCCTAGAAAGGCGATGGCGACGGCAATGATGAAATTCAGGGCAAAGCCGGATTTGCGGATTTTGACGGCAATGGGGGCGCCGATGAAGACAATCAGGGCGTTCAGAAGCGGCAGGGAGATTTTCATATGCAGACCGACTTCCTCCCGTACCGTGGGCTGGCCGGCCCGCTTTTTTTGGGCAATTACGGCGGAGAGTTCGGCAAAGGTCATCTGGTCGGGCTTTTCCCGCCGGCGCAAAAGCTTGGCGGGACTGGTGGTCATATCCAGCATTTCAAAACGGCTGAAGGTGGTGAAGTTTTCCCGGCCTTCATCCGGAAAGTGGCGGTGGCGGCCCTGCTCCAAGACCCAGTGTTTACCGGAAAAATCGAGGGCCTCCGCTTCCAGAACCTCCGCCAGCCGGCCTTCTTCAAAACGCTGGGCCAGAATGGTGTAGGCCCTTTTTTCGTTGGGATCGAAGCCGCCGAAAAAGAAAATCCAGCCGCCGGGGGCGGCCAGAAAGACGGAGGCCTGCTCCGGGTCGGCGGCGGCCTGCTTTTCGATTTCGATTTTTTTAATGTATTCGCTCTGGCTGGAAGAAAAAGGAACCACATATTCCCCCATTAAGAACACCAATCCGGCCAGAAAGAGGGAAAAAAGAAAAACCGGCCAGAAAAGGCGGAAAAGCCCGAATCCGGAGGAGCGGATGGCGACCAGTTCGTTGTATTTCACCAGCGAGGCCGTGGCGAAGAGGATGGCCAAAAGCATCGCCACGGGTACCACGCGGACGAACTGGGTGGGGGCCCAGTACATATAGTAGGAGAAAATCTGGCCACCGGTGGCGTTGCGGTCCAGAAAACGATCTATGTTGTCCACCATGTCGATAATCACCACCAGGGCCAAAAAGCCGATGAGGGCAAAAACAAGAACGGCCAGAAATTTTTTGAAAAAATATTTCTGCAGGATGTAGAGCATCGCTTAGCGAATGGATGGCATAAAGAGGCGTTTCAACTTCGTTCCAATCAAAGTGACCAGTTCCTGGGTCCAGTCCCAGAGCCGCAGGCGGTTTTCCTTTTCCATCATATAAAAGAAAAAAAGGCCGAAGCCGGCCAGAACCACGTTGGAAAACCACATCGCCCAGAAGGGGGAGATTTTGCCCCGGTCGGCCAGCTCCTCGCCGCCAATCAAGCAGGCCCAGTAGAAGATGAAAAAGCCCAAGGAAAGCCCGGCGGCGGTGCCGAAGCCCCCTTTGCGAACGGCGGCGCCGAGGGGCGCGCCGACCAGAACAAAAATGAAGCAGGCGGCGGCGAGGGAGTATTTCTTATGAATTTCCACCCGGTAGGCGTCAATTTGACCTTTTTGCACGGCCAGCCCCGCGGCGGCATCCTGCAGTTGGGTTAAAACCATTTTTTCCTCTTCTGCCGGTTTTTTCCCGACGGTCAAAAGCGCAGCCGGTTTTGCGGCGCCTAAGAAACGATAGCGAGCTTGTTCGGCGGCCAGAGTTTTCAATTTCTGGCGATAACTTTCGGCCGAGGCGGCGAGCGGCTTAATCCGCTGGCGCATCATTTTGGTGCTCATTTCCCGCTCACCGTAGTAGTTTTCTTCACCGAAGAGGGTTTGCTCCGATTCCTTCAGCATCACTTTTTGGCGATGGAAGAAGACCCGGCGATACTGCTCCGGATTTTCCGGGTCCCCCTCGGCCACTTCGCCGTCGAACAGTTCAAAGACAATTCCGGAGCCGCTTTTGGTCACGCCGGGCTGGCGGACGTGGACCCATCCTCTTGGCGCGGAAATGGTGCGCGGCACCCTGCGGCCGGTCTGCTCGAAAATCCGGATATCCTTCACTTCGCTGGTTATGGGATTGATTTCCTTCAAGTAAATCTGGTAGCCCGGAATCTGGTTATTGAAAACCCCCGGCTGCAAAACGACCAGCGGTTTTTTTTGCGCCAGGCGGGTCATCTTCACCCGGGCCTGATGGTTCGATTCCGGAAGGACGTGGTTGTTGAACCAAAACATAAAAAGCCCCATTACCGCGCCCCAGAGCAACCCGGGTGCGGCCAGCCGCCGCCAGCTCCAGCCGGCGGACTTCAGAGCGAGAATCTCGGAATCGGAGGCCAGCCGGCCGTAGGCCATCAACGTGGCGACGAGCACGGACATCGGCACGGACAAGGCCAGCATCCAGGCCAGGTTCAGCCCGAAAATTTCCAGAACCTCCCAGACGCCGACCCCTTTGGTGATGATGGACTGCATCACTTCCAAGATGAAATCCATCACCAAAACGAGGGTGATGACGGCAAAACCGAAGAAAAACGGGCCGATATGCTCTTTCAAAATATAGCGGGCGACAATCACGGCTTATGAATATAGCCGGAGGGAGGGGTTTCTCAAGCGGTTTTGGAGGGCGTTCGAGTTTGAGGTCAATGACCCCATCCTTCGGCCTTTACCGTAGGTGGCGGCCTTAATTCCTCCCCTCGAAGGGAGGAAAAAGCAGGTTACGAAACTTCCAGCGCTTCGACGTTCACGGGGACGGCTTCCCAGTCGGCAATCTGCTTGGAGATGTGCATGCTGCAGAATTTGGGGCCGCACATTGAGCAGAACTCGGCGTTTTTGTGAGCCGGATGGGGAAGGGTCTCATCGTGCATCTTTCGCGCCGTCTCCGGGTCCAACGAAAGCTCGAACTGCCGCTCCCAGTCGAAATTGAAGCGGGCGTGGGAAAGCTCGTCGTCCCGCTGGCGGACGCCTTTTTTCTTCAGGGCGACATCGGCGGCATGGGCGGCGATTTTGTAGGCGATTACTCCTTGGCGGACGTCCTCCGCATTGGGCAGTCCGAGATGCTCCTTGGGGGTTACGTAGCAAAGCAGTGAAGCGCCGGCCCAGGCGGCCATTGTGGCGCCAATAGAAGAGGTGATGTGGTCATAACCGGGGGCCACATCGGTCACCAAAGGTCCCAGAACATAAAAGGGGGCTTCGTTGCAGATTTCCTGCTGGCGCTGGACGTTCATGGCAATTTCATCCAGCGGAATGTGGCCGGGGCCTTCCACCATCACCTGCACGTCGGCCTCCCAGCATCTTTTGGTCAGCTCGCCCAACGTATCCAGCTCGGCAAACTGGGCGCGGTCGGAGGCATCCGCCAGACAGCCGGGGCGCAGCCCGTCGCCCAGCGAAATCGTGACGTCGTACCGGCGGCAGATGTCCAAAATTTTGTCGAAATGGACGTACATAGGATTCTCTTTTTTATGAGCCAGAATCCAGGCGGCCAGAAGGGAGCCACCGCGGGATACAATGCCGGTGATGCGACCTTTTACCAACGGCAGGTGGCGCATCAAAACGCCGGCGTGGATGGTCATATAGTCGACCCCCTGCCGGGCCTGATATTCAATCACGTCGAGAATCAGCTCCGGGGTCAGGTCTTCGATTTTCTTGATTTGCTGAACCATCTGATAAATCGGCACGGTGCCGATGGGCACGGGGGAGGCGTCGATAATTGCCCTCCGGATTTCGTTCAAGTGCCCGCCGGTGGAAAGATCCATCACCGTGTCGGCGCCGTATCTCACCGCGAACTGCAGCTTTTCCAACTCCTTGTCGATGTTTGAGGTTATCGCCGAGTTACCGATGTTGGCGTTGATTTTGGTTTTCAGCATTTTGCCGATGCCCATCGGCACGAGGGATTTGTGATTGATGTTGGCCGGAATAATCAAGCGCCCGCGGGCGACTTCCGAACGGATTAATTCAGCGTCGAGCCCTTCCAGTTCGGCCACGTATTTCATTTCCTCGGTGATTATGCCGTTTTTGGCAAAAAAGATTTGGGTGGGGGTTTTATTCCCGTTTAAGGATGTGCGAAAAGGCATATTAGAACTCCTTTCTTAATTTTTGGTCCCGAATTGCATCGAATCCGGCATTGCAGGAAAACAAAAAAGCGCATCCGGGGGGTGTGCGCTTTCGTCCCTACGCTGGCATTACCCAGATCAGGTTTTACGGGACTCTCTCAGGCCCGCTGTCAATTCCGACTCGTCGGAACGCTCGGACCACCCCGGCTTTGGCAATTTGAACAATCGCAAGCAAGGTGTCAATGGGGCACCTTCAGTTTTTGTACAGTACCCAGACATGGGTAACACTTGTTAGTTTTGGGTTTGGAATGAAAAAACAAGGAGGGTACCCGTGCCTGGTAAGGGGCAGTATACGCAGATTCGCTGGCGGTTGCAATGGATTCGGGAGCATGAGGGTGGTCGGCCGGTAGCCGGGATTTGCCGCCGGTATCCGATTCGGCCCAAGACGTTTTACAAGTGGTGGAAGCGGTATCGGCAATCGGGGAAGGATCCGAAGAGTTTGGCGGACCGTTCCCGAAGGCCGCATCGGTCTCCGCACCGAGCGGGCAAGGCACTTTCCCGACGGGTC
>DATLYY010000074.1 GCA_035574275.1 Verrucomicrobiia bacterium | reverse complement strand
TAAACGGTCAGATGGAAGCAAAAAAATTTGAACTTTTAACCGGTTGCAAAACGAAAAAGGAGGAATTATGTTTTTACGGAAATGGACATTTGGAAAGGTTGCTGTCGGCCTTTTGGTGGCGGCTTTTTTGGTGCTGGGCGGAGTGAACGTGAAGGGGTTGATGGAAGGCCAAGAAGTTATCAACAAGGCCGAGTCGAGAAGGTTTCATATTAACGCTCGCATTGGATATAAATTTGGAAACGTTGTCGGATGCCAAATCGGCGGTGCGAATTGTTTGGAGATCACCATCTGGTTTGGCAAGTCCGAAACGACAATCGAACTAAGCCGCGAGGGCCTGTTTGTTGATTAACCGCCTGCTGCTGGGGAAAAACCAGACCCCGATTCTTTATCGGGGTCTGGTTTTGGTCATTTTGATTTGTGCCGTTTATGATCTGGCAGAAACGGCCGGTAAATTTGGCGATTTTTTTGTCCCCGCAGGAAAGGTCACCATCCACGATACTAAGCTTAATTTTCTTGCTCTTTGGGCGGCAGAGGTTGGTCCTACCGGAAGGATTTCGGTCATAGATATGCCTTACGAGGGCTTTGTGGGGCTTAAAATTTTCTCCGCGGACGGCCGGTTTCTCCATGAAGCAGATAAGTTGAAGCTGTTTGACAGGGAAATCCTAATCGATCATGCCGAAGGCAATAAAGGACGTATTATCGCTAATTCAATGGCGCGACTTCTGTTTTTTGATGAAAAGGGGGGCCTGCAAAACGTTGCTAATATAGCGAACACGGAAACCGGATTACTGGAAAGATCTTGGACAACGGGAGTGGTTCGCGTAGACTTAAGCCCTACTGGTGAAATTGTTGGAGCGGGAATTGGTTACCCCAAACCGAATTTTTTGCATACCTTCGACAAAAACGGCAAGTTGCTAAGAGAGTTTCTACTTTTGGATAAAAAGTACAACGAGCCGTACATTGACATGACCTTCCTCGATGTTGACTCAATGGGTGACATTTGGTGTACTTTCCCTGTTTTTTACAAAGTCTTTCATTACGGTGTCGACGGGACCCAAAAAAAAGAAATTATCGGACAATCTCCACTTTTTACACCTCCGGACAGATTGAAATTTTCTGGTTCCGGGAAAAAGTGGTACAAATGGCTGAAAACCTGGACACCAACGGTAGGATGCGCCGCCACCCAGAGCGGCTATGTTCTGCTGGTTATGTTGGCCGGAGAAAAGGGAAAACCGTTCGTCAAAAGCTATGACCCGGAAGGAAAATATGACGGCGGTTTTTTTGTGGACATCTACGATCGGGAAGGAAATATGATAGCGGCAGGTTTGCATACTCCTCATCGGTTTCTGTGTGTGGACGATAAAGATAATCTATGGTTTGCTCTTGCCCCGGGCACACTGGAAAATCCAAAAGATGGGCCCGTAGTTTTGGGAAAGTATAGGTTGAATTTGAAGTCGTTCACTACACCAAAAGCGGCCGCCCAAAGCAAACCAACCAAGAAATGAGGCGCGTGTGGATGACGGCGGCAATCGCGGGGCTCCTTGCCTTGGCGGTTTTTAATCTTTTGCTCTTGAAGCAAAACCGAGCCCTTCGATTGGAGACAAGTCGGATGGAGGTGCAGCAGAGGACAGGTTCCGATAGGGCTTTGCTCTGGCTCTCCTCCGCCAATTCACCGATTTGCCAGTTGACGCTCCAGAAAAAAGGGGCAGCCAGCTATCAGCCGGCCCTCTCTCTTTTGGTTTTTTTAAGCCCGAAGGACTGCAGTGCCTGCCTGGAGGAAGCGGAAGTGTGGGAGAAGCTGTATGAAAAATTCTCCCCCCGGGGGTTTTTCGTGCTCGGCATTGTTCGGGAAGCAGATTCTCTTTGGGCCGACGAGTTTTCAACGGATTACGAACTTACCTTCCCGATGGCCTCCTTGGATTCCGCTACCCTGGAATATCTGGGTGTGCCTTCGATAAGTCCCTTCAAGGTGATGGTGGACAGCTTGCGCCGGATTGTTTATCTCTCCGGCCCGAACAGCGAACCGGAGGAACAGAACAACTTCGCCGAAGTGGCCGAAAAGCTCTGCCGGGCTTATCTCACGCCGTAGGCTCAAAGTTTTCCTTGACAGCCCTTGGGGCGGCGGGTATTTTTTGGCCGCCAAGATGAGGTACCGGTGGGGAGGCGTTTGAGAAAGAATCGGATAGAACGACTGAAGCTCTCGCCCCACGAAAGCGGCAGTCGGAATAAAATTGGTCGCCACCTTTTTGGGTGGCTTTTCTTTTTGATATGAAAATCAAAACGGCCATTTGCGGAATTGGTTTGGCGCTTTTCCTTGCCGCCGGTACGGCGGGGCAGGGGCTTTTGCCCCCGACCGGCGTCCGGGCAAAGGATGCCCCAAATGACAAAGGAACCAGTCTATTGGTTTTTTGGAAACTTTCTTCTTCCGACAAAAAGGGGGACCAAGGAGTGGAAGGGTATCAAATCCTGCGCGCCGCTTCGCCCGTTGGACCGTTTGAACCGGCCGGTTCGGCCGCCAAAGGAGACACGCTCTTCACCGACCATGTGCCCCAAAACGGAACGGATTACTACTACAAAGTCCGGGTTCTGGGGCCCGGGGGCGCTTTTGCCGAATCGGAAATCGGCGGGCCTGCGCAATCCAAAGCCCAGTGGTTCAACACCGAACGGATCAATGCCCTGATTGCGGTAATCCTCCTGGTTTCTTCCATCCTTTATTTTGTTTACAAGGCCCAATCCGGAAGGGAGCTGTACATCCGCAAAATCGCCGGGTTGGAAGAGGTGGACAACGCGGTCGGACGGGCGACCGAAATGGGAAAGAAAGTGGTTTTCATTCCTGGGCGGCAGGACATGGACAACGTCCAGACCATAGCCGCTGTTTTGCTTTTGGGGCGGGTGGCCAAACTGGCGGCGGAGTACGAAACCCGGCTGGAGGTCCCCAACGCCCGCTCGATGGTAATGGTTAGTTGCCGCGAAGTCGTCAAGGAGGCGTTTCTCAAAGCCGGGCGTCCGGATGCCTACCGGGAGGATGACATTCATTACATTACCGAAGACCAATTCGGTTTTGCCGCCGCGGTGGACGGGATGATGCTGCGGGATCGGCCTGCAGCGGTCTTCTATCAGGGGGCCTTTTTTGCCGAATCGCTCATTTTCGCCGAAACGGGGAACTCCATCGGCGCCATCCAAATTGCCGGGACGGCCCAGCCGGCGCAGTTGCCCTTCTTTGTGGTGGCCTGTGACTACACCCTAATTGGAGAAGAGCTTTTTGCCGCCTCCGCCTATTTGTCCAAGGAGCCGCGGCTTCTGGGATCGCTGAAAGGGCAGGACGTCGGCAAATTCGTAACCATGGCAGCCATTTCCATCGGGGCGATTCTGGCCACCCTGAAATCCGCCGGGTTTTTCCCGGCCGATTGGGTGACGGCCTACACCAACTTTTTTCTGGTACGGTGATGCGGCGGGAGATACCTCTTTTCATCACCAGCGTCGTCGGGCTCATTTTCATCGTCCGCTTTTTCATCCCGCACGAACCGTTCTTCTCGCTGGAGAATGTATCCGCCTCTTGGATCCAGGTGATCAAGGCGTTTGCCATCTGGCTCGGGATTTTGAATCTCTTAAAAGTTTCACTGGACAAGATTTACAAAAAAGAAAAGGGATGGGGGTATGCGGGCATCATCATCGTTTCCTTTCTGGCCATCTCCATCGCCGGGTTTTTCTTTCCCCTTTGGGAAAACCGCCCGGCCGGGGACAGCTACATCGAGCATGCACGTAAGTTTCAGTATCCGGGGACTTCGTTCGACTGGTTTTACACCTACGTTTATGCCCCGCTTTCCTCCACCATGTTCGCCACGCTGGCCTTCTTTATCGCCTCGGCCTCGTTTCGGGCTTTCCGGGCGCGCAGCTTTCAGGCCACGCTTCTGCTTCTCGCCGGCTTCGTCGTAATGCTGGGAAGCGTGCCGGTCGGCAACGTGCTTTTCGGCTGGCTGCCGCAGGGGTGGCAGATTTCCGATGTCGCCGACTGGGTGCGCAATGTCCCGCAGGTGGCCGGCCAGCGGGCGATTCAGATCGGCATTGCCCTGGGAATCATTTCCACCTCGCTCCGGCTGATTTTGGGGATTGAGCGCTCACACTTGGGGGGGGAAGCGTGAACTTCTGGGAAAAGTTTGCCCTTTTGGACCGGCGGATCATCTTCGCGTTCATCTTTCTGGCTTTGGCATTGCCGCTTTTTTTCACCATCCACCAGCCGATACCCGTTTCTCCCGAGGGCCGGGCGTATTATGAATCGATTGAGAACCTGCCAGCGGGGTCGAAGGTTTTACTCTCTTTCGATTTCGATCCCCCTTCTTCGCCGGAACTGCAGCCGATGGCGGAGGCAACTTTCAAACAACTTTTCACCAAAAATTGCAAGCTGGTGGTAATCGGCCTTTGGCCCCAGGGGCCGCAACAGGCGGAAAAGGCGCTCGCGTCCGCCCTCAAGGATCCCCGCTTTGCGAACAAAAAGCTGGAATACGGCGCGGATTATGCCAATCTGGGGTTTATGGCGGGGGAGGATGTAGTCATCCAGAAAATGAACTCGGACATTCCTTCCACCTTTCCGTCCGACTATAAAGGGAATGCAACGGCCTCCCTGCCGATCATGAAGGGAGTTAAGAATTACAAGAACTTTGATTTTATCATCAATTTCTCTTCCGGTTTTCCCGGAACGCGGGAATGGGTGCAGTTCTGCGTGGATCGTTCCGGGTCGAAAATGATCGCCGGCAACACCGCCGTGCAGGCGCCGGAAAATTACCCCTATTTCCGCAGTGGGCAGCTTTTGGGGCTTTTGGCCGGGATGAAGGGGGCGGCCGAGTACGAAACGGTTTCCAGCCAGCCGGGGAAGGGGATTTCCTTTATGGGAGCCCAATCCGTGTCCCATCTAATCGTCATGCTTTTCGTAATTTTGGGCAACATCGCCTTTTTTGTTTCCCGGAGGAAAAGATAGTGCCGGAGATGATCTCCATAACAATCGCCGGCGTGCTCACGCTCGGGATCATGTCCTTCGTGTACAAGGACAACCCGGTTTACAAGTTCTGCGAATCGGTTTTCATCGGGGTTTCAGCCGGATACTGGTTCGTTTCCATCTTCTATCAGAGTTTGCTTCCCCAGTTGACCGATAAAATCGGTCTTACCGGTGAATTGACCGATTCGGCTTTGGCCTACTACCGGCAGACCGGAAGCCTGGCTTCGGGACAATGGTTCAATTTGATTGCCGCGGCATTGGGAGTAATGATGTTGATGCGGCTTTTGCCCAAAGCGGGCTGGATTTCCCGCTGGCCGCTGGCCTTCGTCATCGGTTCCATCGCCGGGCTGCGGCTAATCGGCGAACTGCAGACCAACATCATGAAACAAGTAAAGGAGTCGATTCTCCCCCTCTGGGCTCCGCAATATCTGGACGGCAGCCTGAATTGGGGAGCATCGCTCGGGCAATCCCTCACCAACATCGTTCTGGTTGCGGGAATTTTGACGGGGGTCATCTATTTCTTTTTCTCCAAAGAGCATAAAGGGGTTTTTGGCGGGGCGGCCAAAGTGGGAATCTGGTTTTTGATGGTGACCTTCGGGGCGGCTTTTGGGCTCACCGTAATGTCGCGCATGTCGCTTCTCATCGGGCGTATTGACTTTTTGCTGCGGGATTGGTTACATTTGCTCGGCTGATGCGAAAACCACTTTTATTTCTCCCGCCGGTTTTGCTTTTTTTGTTCCTGTTTGCTTCGGCCCAAACCCCGCCCGCGCCCGTTTCCGACGTTCAAGCCGTGGATACGCCCGACGATGCCGGTAAACAGGTTGACCTGACTTGGAAAGTGTCGCCGGATGAAGAACGGGCAGCCAACCCGGTCATCGGGTATCAAATCCTGGCCGCTCCCGCCGCCGATTCCCCCTTTGTCCCGATCGGAACGGCTTCCCTTGGAGCCGCCTCCGCCACGGCCAAGGACGGCTTGGAAAACGGCCGGCCCTATTACTTCAAAATCCGCGCATATGCCTTAGACAGCAGTTTTGCGGAGTCGGAAGCGGCCGGGCCGGTTGTCCCGCAAGGTTCTTGGTGGAACACCAAACCGGCGTACATCCGAATTTTCATCTGGATGGTTTTGGTGATCGTTTTCATCCTTTACAATATATTCCTGGCGGGAAAGAAAGAGTTATACATTCGGCCGATTGCCGGAATTGACGCCATTGACGAGGGGATCGGCCGGGCGACCGAGATGGGGCGGCCGATTCTTTACATCTGCGGGTTGGGGGACGCCGCCCAGGCGGCAACGATGGCGGCTTTTTCCGTTTTGGGGCGGGTGGCGCAAAAAACGGCGCAGTACCAGACCAAGCTCATCGTCCCCTGTTATGATCCGATCGTTTTTTCCATCTGCCAGGACGTGGTCAAGGGGGCCTATCTCAATGCCGGGCGGCCGGAGGCCTACAATGAAAAAGACGTTTTTTTTGTCGCCCAAGACCAGTTCCCCTATGTTGCGGCGGTGAACGGGATCATGTTGCGGGAAAAACCGGCCACCAACTTCTATTTGGGACAGTTTTACGCCGAGTCCTTGATGCTGGCGGAGACCGGCTTCGAGGCGGGCTCCATTCAAATTGCCGGCACGGATCAGTTGATTCAAATGTCTTTCTTCATCGTGGCATGCGATTTTACACTCATCGGCGAAGAGATGTTTGCCGCCTCGGCCTATCTGTCCAAGGAGCCGGAGCAGGTCGGTTCCATCAAAGGGCAGGACTGGGGTAAGGTGATTTTCGCCGGGCTTTCCTTTGTGGGTGTCATTTCAGTTTTACTGGAAAATAAAATCCATTTCTTCGGATTCTTCAAGAAACTTATGATTAACGAGTGAGCCGATGAGAAAAGAGATTCCCTTATTGATTATGCTGGTATGCGGCGTTTTTATGGCCGTGCAGTTTTTCGTTCCCCACGAGCTGCCGGCTTTAATTTATCAGAACCTCAACAAGACCGTGCAGGTGGTGGGGGCGGTGGCCTTGGTTTTGGGCATCGTTTCGCTTTTATCCTTGCACTTTGCCAAAATAAGCCGGCGCCAGCCGGGGTATGGTTACAGTTATATTTTGGTCGCGTTTTTCTTTATGATGGCCGCGTCCGGGTTTCTGCCGGCCAAAGTCAACTTGGGATCTTTCTTGGGAACCGGTGACCGGGTGGAAGGATCGTTTTTCCTCAATCTGTACAACTACGTTTTGACCCCCGTGCAGGCGACCATGTTTGCCCTTTTGGCTTTTTTCATCGCCTCGGCCGCCTTTCGGGCCTTCCGGGCGCGCAGTGTAATCGCAACTTTGTTGCTTTTGACCGCCGTGGTGGTGATGCTGGGGCGTGTGCCAATCGGCCCGTTTGTTTTGGGGGACTGGATTTCCGATTTGGCGGATTGGATTATGGCCGTGCCGAACGCGGCGGCCAAGCGGGCCATCATCGTCGGGGTGGGACTGGGCATACTTTCCCTTTCGCTCAAGATGGTTCTGGGGATTGAGCGGGCCTGGCTGGGAGGAGGACGGTGAAGGAGTTTTTCCAAAAGCTTTTGAAAATCGACCGACGCTGGATTTTTTTGATCACAGGCGTGGCCATAGTCATCCCCTTTTTCTTTTTCATCGGGCTGCCCATCAAAGCCACCCGCGAGGTGCGGGCTTTGTACGACGCCGTGGAGGCCTTGAAACCGGGGGACGTCGTTTTTTACGCCCCGGAGTACGATCCGGCCACCATCCCGGAGGTGCAGCCGATGGCGCACACCTTTTTGCGCCAGGTTTTTCGGAAAAACGTAAAAGTAGTCGCTTCGGGGCTCTTTCAGCTTGGTGTGGCGCAAGCCGAGCAGGATTTGACCTTGATTGCCCGCGAAATGGGGAAAAAATACGGCGAAGATTACGTCTTTTTGGGATACAAGCCGTATCCGGAAACGGTTATATTGAACATGGGGGAGGATTTCCGCAAATCGTTTCCCACCGACTACTATGGCACGAAGCTCGATGAGCTGCCGTTGATGCGGGGGCTGAAAAACTATTCCGACACGAAGATGATTGTTTCAATGACCGCCGTTTCGGGAGCCGATTACTGGATCCGTTCGGCTCACGGCCGCTACAACATTCCGTTGGCACTGGGGGTGACCGCCGTCATGGCCACCGATTACTACACCTACTACCAGTCCGGCCAGCTCTTCGCCCTGATGGGGGGATTAAAGGGGGCGGCGGAATACGAACAGATGGTCGGCATCAAGGGAAAGGCGGCTAAAGCCACGCTCCGGATGGACATTCAGTCGTTCGCCCATCTGGCCATCATCATTCTGGTGATTTTGGGGAATTTTGCCTATTTTACCACGCGGGAGAAAAAGTAGGATGCCGGAGACCTCCTTGGTGCAAGTCATCTGGACGACTTTGGCGGTTTTTTTCACCCTCTGCATCTTTTCCTTTCTATATAAGGACAACCCGCTCTACAAAATTGCCGAGCATGTGGTGGTGGGGGTTTCCAACGGTTACTGGATGATTCTGCTTTTCCGCGACACCTTCAAGCCGCTCTGGCTGGACCCGACGGTGGCCTTGGTAACCGGCGCGGGATTGAGCACCGAACTCACAATTTTTGTCATTTCCAACTTGATACTTTCAATCTTCATGCTCTTCCGGTTGGTGGGGGGAAACCTTGCGGTTCTGTCCCGCTGGTCAATGGCGGTCGTGCTCGGCGTCTCGGCGGGGGTTTTGATTCCCCTTTCCGTGCAGACCTACATGTACGAGCAGTTGAAAGGAAACGTTTTGGTTTTCGGCGCCTTTCCTTTTCCATTCGTTTCCGTTTCATCTCAGGCCGCTTTCAACAATTTACTTATCATCGTCGGCTCGCTTTCCGGGCTGGCCTATTTTTTCTTTTCCAAGGAGCACAAGGGGTTTTTTGGCGGGACGGCGAAGCTGGGAATCTGGTTTTTGATGATCGGCTTCGGGGCCACCTTTGGCTATACGGTGATGGGGCGGCTTTCGCTCCTCATCGGCCGGATTGAGTTTTTGAGGGACTGGCTGGGGATGATTTTTTGAAAGCACCCAAACAACTAAAAGCCCTTCCGCTTTGGCGGAAGGGCTTTTTTGTTAAACGCTCCCTTTCAGGAGTTAAAAACAGGGTTTGAGGCAGCCGAGACAATCGCCGCCGGTAAAAGTCCCGTTGAGCAGCAGCACAATATCGGCGGGGGATAAATCCCCCGTGTTGTTCAAATCCGCCACGCAGAGGGGGATGGCCGTTCCGTTGTACATATCCACGTTCGAAAAAACATAGTTCAGTTCCAAAACCACGTCCGCCGGTGATAGCTGCCCATCGTTGTTCAAATCGCCGCGGAAGCGGGTCTGGCTGGTACCGACCTGGACATCGGAGTGGTCGACATACCAGTCGATGCCTTTGACCGCGTTGTTCATCAGACCGGCCAAGCCGCCGCCTGAGGAAGCGACGTGAATAATGGTATAGGTTTCGCCGGGACCGGAAAAGAAAGTATCCACGGCGGCGGCCAGCGCATCCAGCCCGTAGCGGGCCACGAGTGCATTGCCGCCGCCGTTGGGGGGCAGGTTATAAACTTTTTTGGCGACGGTCATATACCCCATATCGCGACGATAGGCGTTTCCCGATAGACATCGTTGGAACACTCCGGTCAGCGTGTCGTCGGCTGGATTTTCTGTGCTGTGAGTACCTACAAGATTCCAGGCATAGCGCTCGAATAGCGAGTCCCCACCGTTCGGATTCTCGCATCCGATGTTGTAGGAGAAACCGGCCTGCTGATAAACTACTGCTCCACGCGGGCCGACGAAATCACCTGGATTGCCGATAGTGCCCGGAACGACCACAAAGCCATAAGCATAAGCTCCCGGTGCACAGGTATCGACCACCACATCATTACCGGCCACCCATCCCAGCCACCACGTGCGTCCGAGGTGGGAAACGGTGGTATCTCCTCCCACGTTTTCAGAGGCGGAAACCACGCCGTCTACCTGAACGTCCAGATCGTAGATTACGCCCATCGCCACGCTGTCAATCGGGTCGTTGCCGATGTTGATGATCCGGGTTGTTTGGATAAGAAAATCGGAGGAATCGGGATGGGTGGACTGCTCCCAGATATTCTGCCAGACGATGGTTGAATCCTGCAATTCGGCGGCAATGGATTTCAAGTACAGATTGTAATACGAACCCGTTCCTGGAACAGAATCCAAAACGGCGTCCGTAAGACAGCGCAGGTACTTGTCGCCAAACAACTGTCGGGTCACCTTACGTGGGAATCCGTCGGCGCAGTTGGTGCGGCCATCCGGAATGTTGTTATCCCAAGCCACCCAAACGCCGCCGTCGTAAAAATTATCGTGGCCGTTGACCGGATAGTACATACCCAATCCACCTTGATCCTTGATGGAACCCTGATTCCCTACTTCCGTATGGTTGGTGGCAGAGTGAATGACGGTTTTCCGGTTAAGGCAAAGCGTTGGTACGACATACACAGTAATGTTGATTGGGAGTATTCTGTAGCTGGGAGGAGAACCGTAGTGGGTGTAGGCTTTGAGAAGACCGCTGCGGGCGCCGATATTGGCTGAACCGACGCCATCCGTATTCATAAATACTTGGAAATCGTAATGACCGCCTACCGTAACAAGGGTTCCGAAAACTGCATTGGTAGTCACAACCAGATAACCATCGTTCAAACCGGTATCCAAGGTTACGCTATCGAGGTACGTATCGTTAAGGCTGATGTTGACCAATCTCAAATTAAAGCTCTTTGTTCCTCCCCGCGGCTGCAGTTGGATTTGGTAAAATTTGGTTGTGTCTCCCGGAGGTGTTCCCAAATCACCACAGCTTAAGTGGCAGTAATTATATCTGGCCGGGACTTTGTAGAGCCGAAAGACGTCATACTGTTCTGTGAAGGGACCAGGGTCGGGGGTAATTCCGGAGCGAACGGCGGTTTCCTGAAATCCCGGATAGCGCTGCACCATTGCCACCACCCAAAGCGTGTCGTTGGCAATCGCCGCCACTTCAAACTGGTCTTCGTGATGGCAGGGGTCGCCGGGAGAACCATCGCAGCCGGGGTTGTTGGTTTGGGTGACGTTGCGGGCATCATCCCAGATAATGCCGTGATAATAGGAAGCATACGGGGAGGTGGCCGTAAAAATGTCATAGCAAGCCATAACGCCATACTGCTCATAATCTCCCCAGCCGTAGTTGCCATCGTCGGGCGGGGCTGACCAGAGAGCGAAGAGATAGTCTTGGGTTGTATCGTAGGCCAACGAAACCATCGGCCAGTTGCAGACGGCAAATCCAAAGAGTGTGCCAGAACGGTCGGGCAGGCGGCCGTCCACATTGATGTCCGTTATTTTATGCGGCCCCTGCACGGTTCCATCCGGAAAAACGGCGGCGTGGTGAACATGGCCGCCCGGGCCGGGACCGCCGGCACCCAGAAAGTTATTCCAATCGGTCCATAAAACGTGCAAGACATCACCCACCATTATGGCCGAGATATCAATCATATTTCCCAAAAAACCGGGGAGTTCAAAATCGCCGGTAATGTCGGTGATGGTGCCCCAAGTCAAGGCCCCCGTGGCCGGATTATAGGTGCCTTTTAAATAGCAGGGGCGTTCGGTGGTGGTGAAGGCGTTCGGGTCGTTGGGGTCGGCCATCGACACCACATAAACGGTATTGCCCCGCCCGGTTATCTCAACCGAGTTAAACCAGGGGCTGTAGGTGGGCAGAATAGCGTCCGCAGACCAAGTCAACCCGCGGTCGGTGGTATAAGTGAAGGAAATCGCATTAGGAGTATTCCCGGCCCGATAGGTGGCCACCCAGACGGATTCGTTTAAAGGATAGTTTACCGGATGCCGCCGAGTGGTGGAAATGTTCATTGTCGTATCCATTGAAAACATTCCGAGACATTCGGCACTGTCTCTCATGGTGGCGCAACCGCGAAAGGAGACGTCGCCCAATGGAGGGGTATCAGTAAGCAAAATGTATTGATTGCCATATACGACAGGAGTGTTTGTTCCGGGTGGAATAAAAAGGCCGCCCTGATTGACAAAACGGGGGCGCAGGTCGGTCGGTGGAAACGAATCGCGGATCGGCACGTCCAAGCTGCCGTTGCGCAGCGCGTTGGAGTTGCCGCAGTCATAGGCGTTGTAGAAGTAGAAAAAGTTGCGGGCGGAGTCCGGAGTGCCGGTGGAATCAACATCATATATGCCGTAGACCATATGGACGGTGCCGGTGGGGCTCAAAGCCACCTGCCTTCGCATGTGGTTGTTGCCGCCGGGGGTCTCCGGAATGCCGACCCGCACGTCCACGTACGGCGAGGCGGACTGTTCTATTTGCCTGGGACCGAGATAGCGGTAACTTTGGGCTGGATCAAGCGGCAAACTGTTTTCTCTTACCACGTCGTCATCAACGACGATTGGTATGGGACGGGCAGGCTGGATTTTGGCGGGCTGTCGATTTACGGATGCGGGTTCAGGAACCTTGCTTTTGGGCAGGGCGAAAGATTCCGAAAACAGGCCGAACGAAACGGCGAAAATGAACAGGATGATTGCTCGCATAGATCCTCCGCGATTTGGGGCGTGGGGAGACCTCTTTCTAATTAATAATACGCTCATTTTCTCCGTATGTGAGCTATCCATATGTACCCGTAAGGAAGGCCGGCTTTGGGAGAATGGCAATGCAAAAAATTTTGCACTTAGTGCAAAATTTTTTGCAGGGGGTTCAGGCGTCTATTTTGTACTGCTTAATCTTGTATTGCAGGGTCTGGCGGAGAACGCCCAGTTTTTTTGCGGCTTGGGAAATGTTGCCGTTCGTTTCCGCCAGGGCCTTGACAATCTCTTCTTTTTCGGCCAGCCGGTGGGCCACTCGGAGGGGGACATTCGCGGGCCGTTCCTCCCGCTGTTCCAAAAAGGCCTGGGCCCTTTTGCGCCAAGCGGGATGCTCCAGTTTTTTGAAGATTTCCTTGGCCCAAACCAGTTTGGGATAAATTTCTGCGGCCGCAAAAGCTCCGCACTCCGCCGCCAGAACCGCCGTTTTGGCCTGTTCCCATTCGTTGCCGCAGGATTCAAAAACTTCAAAGGCCTTTTTAAAATCCTTCTGGCCCAGCCGGAACTGTTCGGTTTTGAGATGGCAAACTCCGATTCCGCGCCAGACCGCCCCTTCCACCAGCTTTTCCGGGTGTTTGGAAAGATGCTCCTGGCTTGTGGCAAAAGCCTTCATGGCCCGGTCGTATTCCCGGCGGGCGGCATAAACCTCCCCCAATTTTTGCCAGGCCTCCCCCATCGGCCCGCTGCTTGGCGCCGACGTTTCGGAGACTTCCAAAACCTTTTTAAGATGGGCTTCGGCCTCCTCCAGTTGGTTTTCCGCCATGGCCAGGTCGGCCAGAAATCCATAACTGAACTTTAAAACACCCAGGAGTTTCTTTTCCAAACATATATTTTTCGCCTCCGTCAGAGCCTTTCGGCATTCCTTCACCCGCCCCGCCAGCAGGTTTGCCTGCCCCCATAAAAGCAGCGTGGTTGTGTAGCGGGGGAAATCACCGGCTTTTTTGCTTTCCGCAAGCACATCCGGCAGGGAGGAGAGGGGGATTCGCCACACGCCGGCCAGCAACTGGCAAAGGGCTACGTTGGAGCGTAGAATTAGCTCGAAATAGTGATTTTTCGCTTTCAAGCTGTAATGCCGGGCCTGCTCCAGGATCTGAATGGCGGTTTGCAATTCCCCTCCGGCCATATGCACGAGCGAAATTCTATTCAGCGTTTCGGCCAGCGAGGCCCAGTCCCGTGAAAGGCGGAAACCGGTGGCGGCCCATTCCAAGTGCTCGATGGCTTCCGGAAGTTTTCCCAAATGCCGCAGGATGCTGCCGGCCAACTGGTGGAGTTTGGATAGGGGGGTCAGGTTTTCGAGGGAGGCGGAAATCTCAAAAATCCGACGCTCGAGACGCTCCCGATTTTTGGCGGTTTCCTCCGAGCTTCGGCCCTCCAGCCCTTCAAAAAGGGCCACTTCTATAGCCCGCAGGGCCTTGAGATTTTTTGCGGCGAAGGCCGGAAGCTCCTCCGGCTTCGGCAGTGTAAACGAGGGATGTACGCGTTTGAAAGCCCCGAACGCCGATTCGACCTCCTCCCAGGCCGCCCTTTGGTTCCCTTGCCAGAAAAACGCCAACCCTCGCAGGTAATGGAAGCGATACGTTTCGGGTGAAGCGGATTGGATTGGACCGCTGCGGCTGGCCCGGTCCAAGTACTCCAAGGCCTCGTGGTACTCCTTGGCCTGCAGGCAGCTTTCCGCCCGGCTTAAAAGATGAACGAGATTGTCCACTTTATTTTGGTGTTCGGAGTTCCTGCTATTTTTGCGCACACCGTCCCTCTTTGTTCCTGCCGGGTGTGGGGTACCCCTGCACCATTATGATAACCAAGCACGAATCGCTGTCAATCACTTTTTAGGCCAGCCATGGGAGGTTGCCAATGGAAGGGTGTTAAAGATTCTCCTTGCTTTTTGAAACCGGAAGGTTAATATTATAATTATAAGATTTTGAGATGTCTGCGTATATACTTTTGACGATGGGTAGGACGGATACTAAAGTTGCCCCGCAACACCAAGGCAGGGGATGGCTTTTGTGTTAAAAGCCAGAAAGTTGTTGAGCTTTAATCAATCTCCAAGGAGCAAGGTTTATGTTTAAAAGATGGCTGGCGGTTTTGGGGACGGTGGTTTTGCTTGTTTGCACCTTCCAATTGCTTTGGGGTGGAGGTGGAGGAGAGGAATATCCGTGGGGTAACAGCAATATGGGAGAGGGCGAAACGGGAGGCACGGGCAACAGCAGGAGTTCGGCAAGCAGTTCTTCGACCGTTTCTCCGGCGAAGAGCATTTTCATCGTTCGGCCGGCACCGATGGGCGGATATTACATCGTTCGGGTGAACCTGCCTTCCGATGGGTCCGCAAAACCGGTTACCGGCAGGAAAAAAGTCGAGAACTGAAAACCAGATCGACCGAATGGATAACGAAAGGCAGCCTGCCACCGCCTTGGTTCGCCAACTGGAGGCGGTGGAGGTTTTAGTTGAGAAAAGGGAGTATCTAAAAGCCAAGGCGGAGCTGGGGGAACTGGTCAATACTTTCCGTCCAGTTCCCCATACGGCTGAATGGGCCCGTTTTTGCTATCTGGAGGCGTTGGTAAGCCATTCCATTGGTGATTATGCTTGGGCCCGCCAGAAAGCCACCGAGGCCTACGAGTTCTTCAAAAACACGGGGGAACACCGCCAAACAGCGCAAACCCAATACATTTTCGGCTTGGTGGAAACCTCGCAGGGAAACCTGAAAGAGGCCGAACAACAGTTGAAGGAGGCCGTTTTCGGTTTCCGCCGGGCATCGGATTTGGCCGGAGCTGTGGATGCCTTGAACCGTCTTGCCGCTGTTTATTTCATCACTTTTGATTTTCAGAAAGCTCAGGAAACTCTCTCCGAGGGAATCGAGTTGGCCCACCGATTGGGGGATGCTAAGCGCGTGGCCATTCTATCTGCCAACCAAGGTCGGATTCTGGTGCTTTTTGGGGAGTGGGATGTTGCCATAGAGCGGTTTGCGGCTTCCTGTGCCGTAAACGCGCAGCACGGGGATGATTTGGGGGTTGCCCGGGACTTGCTTTCCCTTGGCCACGCCTATCTTTGCAAAAGGGATTTGTCCACAGCTGAAAAATTTCTCTCCGATGCCTATGCCAAAATCGTGGCCACAAACGCCACGCGCGAGATGGGAATTTGGTACGAGTTTAGCGGGGAGTTGAAAACGGCACAGGGGGATTATGAGGGGGCGGAAGAGCTTTATAAGAAAGGGGTTGAGTTGGGTGAGCGGATTGCACCGGAATCCGCGCTTGTATCTCAGACCTACCGACTGTATGCAGAGTTGATGGTTTTGCGGAACGATTTTGAACGCGCCCGGCGTTTTGCTCAAACCGCTTACGCCGTTGCGACTCGTTTGGGAGAGCGGATTGAAATCGGCGCGTTGCTCCGGGTGTTCGGCCGTACTACGGCGGCTACCGGCGATCTGGTGGAAAGCCGCCGATATTTCACGGAAAGCATTGCCCTCCTCAAGGATTTGAAGGTACGGCGGGAACTTTTCCGGGCTTATATCGAAGCGTTGCAAAGCGGCTGCTTCTCCTTGGAGGAAGCGGCCGGATTCCTGGCCCGTGCCGTGCGGCTGGGGGAAAGTTTGAAATCTGCGGCCATGGTCCGTGAGGCACAGAAAACCGCGGCTCGCGGTTTTGAGGCCCGCGGTGCGTTGGATCTGGCGCTCGGAGTATGGGTCGGAATGAGGACTGACCCGGAGTCCGAAGCAAAGATTCTGGAACTGGAGGAGAAACTGGCCGCCCGGGCCGTTTCCAACGAAAACGAATACCGACTGTTTCGTTTGGTCACTGCCGACCCTACCGGTGCGGAGGCGTTCAAAAAAGGGGACATAGAAGGCCTGCTTCGTTTTCTGGAAAAGAAAACAGGTGCCAGCAAGGTGGCTTTGCTGGTTCAGAAAAGCCGGGATGAAAAGACCAACTTTTGGGGTCTGGGGGTCGAGGAAAAAGAAGTTACTGAAAAGGTTTTGCAGGTAGAGACCGGCGAGTTGAAATCCGATAAGCCGGCCCTATCCATCGGGGGCGGGGGAAAGCCGGCCTCGTTCATAACCGTTCCTTTTCTTCCCTCGGGCTACCGGTATGCCGTTTTGTTTTTGGAGCGTGAAGGGGCGGCGGATCGGCTCGTGTTTCTGGAAAAGGAGTTCTGTTTTGCGGTGGCTTTTGCCGATCTGGCGGCTTTCAAGCTTCTTGAAAAGGATCACGACGAACTGGCCGCTACCACGCAAAAGCTGCTTACTCAGCTGGAAGAAACGGCCGTGTTTCCAAACATCATTACGCGTTCCGAGGTCATGCAGCGGATGCTTTCCCGTCTCGAGCAGGTCAAGGATTCCGACCTGCCCATTCTTCTTGAAGGAGAGACCGGTACGGGGAAGGACCTTTTGGCCAAGGCGATTCATTACTCCTCCTCCCGCAAGAAGGGGCATTTTGTGGCGGTCAATTGCGCGGCGTTGCCGGAGTCGATTTTGGAATCGGAACTTTTCGGTCACAAAAAGGGGGCTTTCACCGGGGCTTTGGCGGATAAAATAGGGCTTTTGGAAGAAGCGGATGGGGGAACTCTATACTTGGACGAAGTGGCGGAAATTCCTCTTTCCATGCAGGTGAAGCTTCTGCGAATTTTAGAGGAAAAGGAGTTTTTCCGTCTGGGAGAGACCCGGCCGCGCAAAGTGGATATTCGCATCATTTCCGCCACCAACCGGGACGTTAAGGCCCAAGTCGATGCCGGGCTTTTCCGCAAGGATTTATATTACCGGTTGAACACCATCAATGTAACCCTCCCCCCCCTCCGCGAGCGGCGGGAAGATATAGCCATTTTGGTCGATTACCTGCTAAGGCGTGCTTCGGAACAGGCCCACCGGCCGGTACCGACACTTTCTCCGGAAGTCTTGCGTTTCCTTTTTGCCTATGATTATCCCGGTAACGTGCGGGAGCTGGCCAATGAACTGTCCCGGCTGGTGGCTTTGACTCCTCCGGGAGGCACTTCCACGAAGGAGATGCTCTCCGAAAAGTTTTTCCCTCGGCAATCGGGGCTTTCCTTCAACTGGGGAGGGTCGCTCGAAGAACGGGTCTGTCTTTTTGAAAAAGAGGAAATCGCCCGGGCTCTGGAATCAGCCCGCGGGGTAAAAGCCCAAGCCGCCCGTATTCTCGGCGTTCCCGTGTCTACGCTCCGCTATAAAATGGAGAAATACGGCATCGTCGACGCGGAGTAGCTTTATAACCGCTGAATTATCCTCAGAGTTAGTTTCTTAGCCAACATTAGGTTGTTTGGACTCCATATATAGGGTTTCTCCACCACGGTTCAATTATAAGCAACATCCAAAACCCGTTGAATTCCATAGAATTACAACTTTAGTCTTGTTAAGGCAAAAAAATTCTTGACAAAAGGCATTGACGGAAGTTAGATTTTAATTGCTTGTAAAAGGTCTGTTGGTGTGTCCATAGGGTGGGGACGGTACCTTAATTATTGGGCAAAGAACGAGGGAGCTTTGTCCCAAGTTTGAAAAAGGGAGCGTCCTTGGTTCCAAGAGTGAACAACCATCCTTCGTGAAGGAGGTGCAAAAGGAGGCGCGAGTTTTCTTGGCTCAGAGGAAACTCGGCAAGGGGTGAGTATTGTCAAAAAGTTTTACAGGGGTGTTCCATTCAAACAGCACGGCGCCCCGGAGTCCGGGGCGCCAACCGAAAAATGCAGGAGGTATGAGATGAGTAGTCGTATGTTTCTAAAGTCCAGTCGAATGGCCGTTATTCTCGGGTTAACCCTCGTGATGACCTTGGCCGTCGGGGCAACGGTTTGGGGACAGCCGGGGACGGGACAATGCTGCTATACGGCGCCCGGCCAATTCCGGTTTCCCACCGATGCCGTTTTGCAGGCCCAAATTGGACCGCAGCCGGTGTCGCTGCGGCTCATGGGTCCCACGATGGTTCGAACCCTTAACACTCCGCCGAATCCCATCCAGACCGAAATGCTGGCCTTGGAGTTGACCGGAATGAACCCGATGGGGGGCGGAGTGGGAGTGCATCTTACTCCCGGAACCACTTCGACAGGGCAAACCTCGGGTGTCAATTCGTTCTTTGATGTTTTCACCGAGATCTCGTTCGAACAAGCACCGTGGACGATTCCTCCCGGACAGCCGGATGATGTGTACACCGGTTTTCCCGGCAACCAATACATACCCGTGCGGGTTATCAACGGCAATTTGCTGTGCATTCCGCCGCAGCCGGGCGCCAGCTGGACCACACCGCCCGGCACCAACATTCCCTTGACCAGCCGCCGGCTCAATACGGTCATCGGCCAACTCACCGCGGTGGTACATACCGTTATTGATCCCGGTCACTTCAAGACCTGGAGCGTTTTCCAGCAAGATCCCATCGTAACCCGAACGGTAGTCGCGCGGGACCAGTTTATGCAGGATAATCTTGTTTTAGACAGCATCCTGTATCTTTCCAACCCGGTTCAAAAGTGCGTGGAGGTGCAACCCGGAGTTATTCGCTGTTTCAACGTCGCCGATACCGCCGAGCATTTTTCCTGGTACCGGGCGAGGGGAAATCCTGCAAATTTGGAGGTCGAATTCGAGAATCAATTCCAACGGGACACGATTCTCATCGACTCGGTGGAATATTTCCTGCTTCCCACCCAGAAGTTTCCGCACCATCCTCCCAAACTTTTGGACCACTACAAGGCGTATCGGATTAGAAATCCGCAACCGCTTCCGCGGGCTGTGCAGTTGCTGGATCAATTCGACCAGACTCCGGAGTTTATTAATACCCTTATACCGCGCTACTTTTTGACGCCTACCCAGAAAAACACGGAACCGGCGTTTGACACGCTGACTCATTTCGTTGCTTACGAAATATTTCCCAAGCGTCCGAATACGCAGATCAGGGATATCGCGGATCAATTTGGCGTTCATATTGTTCAGGTTCGTCAAAGCGAGTTTCTTTTGGTGCCCACTTGCAAAATAAGATTCCAGCCACCGCCGCAGGATGAGGCCTGCTGTTTCACCGGCGCAGCAGGGAGCTTGATGTGCGCACTGGTGCCGGCGGGAACCTGCCAGTCCGTTTATGGCGGCACGGTTGTTCCGGCCTGTCTGGGTGACGGCAACGCCAACGGCGTGGACGACGCCTGCGACGGGCCGCCGACCACCGGGCCGAACCACTTCAAAACCTGGACAGTAATCCAGCAAGATCAGATTCTTCCGCAAACCGTGATTGTCCAAGACCAGCTTATGCAGGACAATTTGGTTCTGGACACCATTAAATACCTGTCCAATCCAACTCGAAAGACGGTCTTTACCCCGAACGGGCCTGTTACTTATCCCGTTTTGGACACGAATGACCATCTTTCTTGGTATCGGGCAATCGGTAGGGATACGCTTTTGGGGATAGAATACCAGAACCAGTTTGGTCATGATACGGTCAACATCGATCGATTGAGATACTTGCTCGTTCCCACCCGCAAGTTCCCGCACGATCCGCCGATCCGGCTGGATCACTACAAGGCCTACCGGATACGGGGAGCAAAGACCTTGCGGCAGCCGATTGAGTTGGAGGACCAGTTTGACCGCATGGGTCCGCCGCCAATCCTGCCGGAGCGCATCGATTCCTTGAAGGAGCGCTTCTTTTTGACCCCGGCGCAGAAGCAGATTCCAGGGCAGCAGCCGGATCCAGTTTACGATACGATAACCCATTACGTGGCGTATCAGATTTTTCCCACGCGGCGTATACCCCATATACGGGATCTCGAGGACCAGTTTGGCATCCATGTCGTCCAAGTCGACAGTGCCGAGCTCTTGCTCGTGCCGACGAGGAAGCTGAAAGTAATCTTCCCGCCGCCGCCGGAGGAGGCCTGCTGTTATATTGACCCAACAGGAGTACAGGTCTGCGATTCGGTTCCGGTGGGGACGTGCCAGTCCGTTTACGGAGGCAGCACGGTTCCGGCCTGTTTGGGGGACGGCAACGGCAACGGAAATGACGATGCCTGCGAACCGCCGCAACCCGACACGGGGCGCAATCACTACAAGACTTGGCGGGTTTTGCATCAGGATAATCCGGTGCAGTTCCGGTCGGTATATGTGCGGGATCAGTTCGCGAAGTTCTTGAAGGATAGCACGGTGCGATTCGACAGCATCCTATACCTGTCCAACCCGACCCAGAAGATTGTCTTCGACGCCACCGGGGCAGACACCTTCAACGTGGTGGATACGACCGACCATCTTTCCTGGTACCGGGCTTTCGGGAACAACCTCTTAAAGGGTTTGCATGTGGTGTTCCAGAATCAATTCCAGACCGATACCGTCCGGGTCGATCTCCTGCGGCATTTTCTCGTTCCCACGCGGAAATTCCCGCACAATCCGCCGGACCGGCTGGATCACTACAAGTCCTACCGGATTAAAAAGGCGCGGACGATCAAGCGGCCGGTGCTCCTGCAAGACCAGTTTGACCTGATGGACCCGGCCAATCCGTTCGAACGGATCGATTCGCTGGCGGCGCGCTACTTTATGACCCCGACCCGGAAGCAGATCCCCGGGCAGGTGCCGGAGCCCGTGTACGACACGGTGACTCACTACGTGGCGTACCAAATCTATCCGTCGCGGCGGATACCCCATATACGGGATTTGCAGGACCAGTTCGGCATCCACATCGTACAGGTGGATTCAAGCGAAATGCTTTTGGTGCCAACCAATAAGCTTTTCGTCGCCCGCAAACTGAAAGGGGATCTGAACGCCACGCTGGATTTAACTCCGGCCGACGTGGTGTTGATGCTCCAGTGCGTATTTTTGGGAACCGGGGACTGCGACCTGTCCTTCAGCGACTTGGACTGCACCGGAACTTTAAGCCCAGCCGACGTGGTGTTGGAACTGAACGCCGTGTTCTTAGACATGGATTTCCCGTGTTAGAGAACCGTTAGTCGGTCGAATAAAGAGCCCCGCCTTCGGGCGGGGCTTTTTTATGTCTTCGGAAAAAGCTTTTGACTTACGCGCACTTTTATTTACTTTTGACGGTTTAGAGGAAAGGATGGTATGGCGGAACATTCGTGCGATACACTGGTAATCGGCTCCGGGCCGGGGGGGTACGTGGCGGCCATCCGCGCCGCGCAGTTGGGACAGCAGGTCGTTTGCGTGGAAAAAGAGTCTTGGGGAGGCGTATGCCTAAACTGGGGCTGCATTCCGACCAAGGCCCTCCTTTACGCCAGCACGCTTTTGCATGAAATCAAAGCGGCCGGCGACTACGGCATCAAAGTTTCCGGCATCTCGTTTGATCTTGCGGCCCTTCGAACCAAAAAAGAATCGATAGTAACCCAAATGACCCGGGGCGTGGAGACGCTTTTGAAAGGGAACAAAGCCACTACCCTGAAGGGAACGGTTTCGTTTTTGAGCGCCAATCAGGCGGAAGTTAAAACTTCGGCCGGCACCGATTTGGTGCGATTCAAAAACGCCATTGTGGCCACCGGCACGGAACCCTCCCGGCTTCTCTTCTTGCCGGTGGACGGGGATTTGGTTTTCACCTCCAAAGAGGCGCTCGAACTCCGGCGGACTCCGAAAAAAATCGCCATTTTGGGAGCCGGGGCCATCGGCGCCGAGTTCGCCGACATTTACCGCGCCTTTGGCTCGGAAGTTCACCTTTTTGAAATGATGGATGAAATTCTGCCTTCTCTGGACAAGGAAGCGGGAAAACTTTTGCGCCAGCTTTTTGAGAAGAAAGGAATCAAGGTTTACACCGCCACCAAGGTTACGGATGCCGCCATCAAGGGTAAAGAGTCGGTCACGTTGAACTTCGCGCCGCTGGCCAACCCCAATCAGATTTCCAGTTTGACCGTGGATGCCGTTTTGGTGGCGATTGGATTGAAAGGATACACGGAGGGGTTGAATCTGCAGAAGGCGGGACTGGTTGTTGACCAGAAAGGTTTCATCAAGGCAGACCGGCAGATGCGCACATCCGTCGCCAATATTTACGCCATTGGCGATGTAGCAGGGGGGAAACTTTTGGCCCACAAGGCCTCGCACGAGGGAATCGTGGCGGCGGAAGCGATTGCCGGCAAAAAATCGGTAATGCATTATCGCGTGGTTCCCTATGCCGTTTTCACCGACCCGGAAGTGGCGGGTGTTGGACTGACAGAAGAGGAAGCGACGGCGGATGGAATTCAACTTCGCATTGGGAAGTTTCCCTTCCGCGCTTTGGGAAAGGCAATTGGGGTTTCCAAAACGGATGGGTTTGTCAAAATTTTAGCCGATTCCGACTCGGGTGAGGTCGTCGGCGCGCACATCATTGGTTCGCACGCCGGGGACTGGATTGCCGAGCTGGCTTTGGCGATGGAAATGAACGCCACGGCGGAGGATATCGCCGCCACCATCCATGTTCACCCGACGATGCCGGAGGCGGTGCTGGAGGCGGCCTTGGATGCCGAACGGCGGGTGATTCATATTGTGAAAAAATACGCATAGGTTTGTTTCAGGTTGCTCCGGAGCTTCTGCTCCGGGAAAGACGGCTTTGAACCATGCATTCGGTTAGGGGAAAGCGGAGGTAAATATGGCCGATGAGGTAGTGGTTTTAAACGGAGCAAGAACGCCGTTCGGAGAATTTTGCGGGAGCTTGAAGAATCTTTCCGCCACGGAGCTTTCGGTGAAGGCGGCATCCGAGGCAATCAAACGCTCCGGCGTCAAGCCGGAATGGATTGACCAGGTGGTTTTCGGCAACGTGATGCAGACCTCCGGCGACGCCATCTATTTTGCCCGGCACATCGGGCTGAAATGCGGCCTGCCGCAGGCGGTACCGGCTTTGACCGTCAACCGGCTGTGCGGCTCCGGCTTGGAGGCGCTCGTTTGCGGCACGCGGCTCATCCGAACGGGTGAGGCGGAGTTCGTTCTGGTCGGCGGCGGCGAAAGCATGAGCCAGGCGCCGCACGTCATCCGGGGCGCCCGCTGGGGACTCGAATTGGGCAAGGCGCAGATGGAGGATTCGCTCTGGGTGGCATTGGTCGATTCCTACAACAACTTGGGGATGGCGAACACGGCGGAAAATCTGGCCGAACGCTACAAAATTTCGCGCGAAGCGTGTGACGAGTTCGCTTTTATCTCGCAAACGCGAGCGGCAGCGGCGCAGAAGAAATGTTTGCTTTCCGAGGAAATCGTGCCGGTGGAGGTAAAAGGGCGCAAGGGGGAGACTCTGTTGATTGAAAATGACGAGCATATCCGGCCCGATACAACTATGGAAGGGCTCGCTAAGTTGCGGGCGGTGTTCAAAAAAGATGGAGTTGTTACCGCTGGTAACGCCTCCGGCATCAACGACGGGGCGGGGGCTTTGGTTTTGACTTCCAAAGCAAAAGCCAAAGAACTTGATCTGCCATATTTGGGGAAGGTTATCGCTTGGAGCGCCGTGGGCGTGGACCCGGACATTATGGGGATCGGGCCGGCGGATGCCATCCGCTCCCTTTTGAAGAAAGCGCGCGTCGGGATGGATGAAATCGATTTGTTCGAAATCAACGAGGCGTTTGCGGCGCAGTATCTGGCGGTGGAAAAGGAACTGGAGCTTCCGCGCGAACGGACGAACGTCAACGGCGGGGCGGTGGCCCTCGGCCATCCTTTGGCGGCTTCCGGGGCGCGGCTTTCGCTTGCCCTGCTTATGGAAATGAAACGGCGCAAGTCCCGCTACGGCATCGCCTCGCTCTGCATCGGCGGCGGACAGGGGATTGCCTGTCTGTTTGAGCGGGAAAAGGAAAGTTAACCGGGACCGAAGGTTCGGTTCTTTTGGAAGGGAGGGCTTTTTGCGCAAGTTAATCGCACTTTTTGTTTTTCTTCCGGTCTTGATTTTTGCCCAGGCCGAAAAGAAGGAGGACGTTTGGGCGCCGTTCAAATTCTTTGTTGGCCGCTGGGAGGGTGCCGGCAGCGGCGAGCCGGGGGATTCCAAGGTGGCGCGGGAGTATCGCTTCGTTTTAGGCGGAAAATTCCTGAAAGCGGAGAGCAAATCCACGTACGAGCCGCAGGAGAAAAACGCAAAAGGGGAAGTGCACGAGGATTTGGGGCTGTTCAGCTACGATTCCGGTCGCAAGAAGTTCGTTTTGCGGCAGTTTCACAAGGAGGGGTTTGTCAACCAATACCTGCTGGACAGCATCGCGCCGGACAGCAGGACTATCACCTTCGTTACCGAAAGTATTGAGAACATTCCATCTGGCTGGCGGGCCAGGGAGAGCTATCGGATTTTGAGCGACAGCGAATTTGTGGAAACCTTTTCCTTGGCGGCGCCGGGAAAGGAATTTGAAACCTATACGGAGAACCGGCTTAAACGGAAGAAGTAGTTCACAGAGGAGGGAGATGATATGAATTGGAAGCTCATATTTGGTCTGGCAGGGTTTGGGGTTTTGATGGGTGTTCTTTCGCTTTTTGGCTACACCGGGAGGATTGAAAGGCTGCTTTGGCTGGTGATAGCGGTTATCTGTGCCGTAATAATCGCCAAGGTTGTTCCCGGAAAATTATTTTTAACCGGGCTTTTGGTTGGACTTTTCGACGGTGTATTCAACTCCATCGTCCAGTCCGCTTTCTTTGCCACCTATTTGACCAATAATCCAAAAGTCGCCCAAGGATTCGGCCCGGTTCCGGGCGGGCTGGACCCGCGCTTTTTTGTTTTAATCGCCGGGCCCTTCGTCGGCTTGCTGTACGGTCTGGTGGTGGGATTTCTGGCTTGGCTGGCGGGGAAGCTTTTCCACAAACCGACCGCAATCATGCCAGCAGCTTAGTAAGTTAAAAGGAAAAAAACGGTCAAGCCGGGCCGGTAGGTTTGTTATAAATTCCTTGCCGTGGCCAAACTTTCTTTTGATACCCAACCGCTCATACTCCAGAAACCATCCTTCGTTCTTTCCATAGATGTCGAAAGCTGGGAGGAAGCCAACATCGACTGTCAATTTCCGAGCAACCCTTCGCTTGTCCGACAGGTGGACAAGGTTCTGGAGTTATTATCTAAACACAATACAAAAGCCACTTTTTTTGTTTTAGGCAAAGTGGCGGAGACGTTTCCGAGCTCCGTGAAAGGGATTGTGTCTGCGGGCCAAGAAGTGGCCTGCCATTCCTATTTTCACAAACCGATTTACCGTCAAACGCCAGAGGAATTCAGGACAGATCTCATACGAGCCAAGAAGGTGATGGAGTCGATTTCTGGACAGAAAGTTTTTGGGTTTCGCGCCCCATATTTTTCCATCACCCAAAAATCCCTCTGGGCTTTGCCCATTCTAATTGAAGCGGGGTTTGCCTACGATTCGTCGCTGGTTCCCGTGCGCGTGCCGAATTACGGTTTGGCGGATGGAAAAGAAGGATTCTACCGCTTGAGTTTGTCCGATGGAGCAACACTTATTGAAGCGCCGCCGGCGACAGCCCGTGTTTTCGGCTTCAAAGTGCCTTTGGGGGGCGGCTATTTCAAAATATTTTCAAGAAAGCCGTTTATTGACAAACTTTCCGATTTTCAAAGCCGGAAGTTGCCGGCCGTTTTCTACTTCCATCCTCACGAGCTGGAAGAACTGCCGCCGCGGAGCGAATTGAAAAATGTTTCGTTATGGGTATATTGGAAAGAGAATATGGGACGGAGGCAGATGACGGAAAAATTAGAGGTTCTGCTTTCCTCTTTTCGTTTTACCTCCTTCAAACAGGCGCTGGAGCTGTGAGCGAAACCCGGGCTCCGCTTGATTACATCTTCCGGCCCCGCTCAGCGGCGGTGGTGGGAGCTTCCCCGAAGAAGGGGACCATCGGCCGGGAGCTTCTGCACAACATCATTGAAGGGGGCTTCAACGGCAGCGTTTTTCCGGTCAACCCGAATTATCCGGTCATTCATTCCATCAAATGCTACCCGAGGGTGAGCGAAATTCCTGACCCCGTAGATCTGGCCATCATAATCGTGCCGCGGGACTTTGTGATGGGGGTTGTCGATGACTGCGGCAAAAAGGGAGTGCGGGGTCTGGTAGTTATCACCGCCGGTTTCAAGGAGGCCGGGCCGAAAGGGGTGGAACTGGAAAAGCAGTTGAAGGAGAAAGTGGTCGGCTACGGGATGCGAATGATCGGCCCAAATTGCTTTGGAGTCGTCAACACCAATCCGGATATCCGCCTCTATGCCACCTTCGGCAAAACGCAGCCCCTTCCGGGGAAAATCGGTTTCATCTCCCAATCGGGGGCAATGGGGGAATCGATGCTCTATCACGCGCAACAAATAGGGCTGGGAATTTCACAGTTCGCCTCCATCGGCAACAAGGCGGATGTTTCCGGCAACGATTTATTGGAATACTGGCAGGGGGATTCCCAAACCGAAGTCATTTTGATGTATCTGGAAAATTTCGGTAACCCGCAGAAATTCACGCGCATAGCACGGGAGCTTTCGCGCAAAAAACCGATGATTGTGGTCAAATCGGGCCGCACCCTGGCCGGTTCACGCGCCGCCGTTTCCCACACCGGCTCCCTGGCCGGACTGGATATCGGGGTGGACGCTCTTTTGGAGCAGGCGGGGGTTCTGCGGGTTTCATCGGTCGAGGAAATGTTCGATTTGGCCACCGCCTTTTCGCTTGCGCCGGTGCCGCCCGGGCCAAATGTGGCAATAGTCACCAACGCCGGCGGGCCGGGGATTATCACCACCGATGCGGTTATTCAGATGGGGCTTACTTTGGCGAAGTTTTCAAATGCAACCAAAGCGGCCATCCGAAGTGCCGTTCCGGATGCCGCCAACGTGGAAAACCCGGTCGATTTAATCGCCACGGCCACCGAAAAGGCGTACAGAGCGGCCCTCTCCGCCATACTGTCCGATTCCGGTGTCGATTCCGTTATCGTTTTGTTCGTTCCCCCCATCAACATCGATCAAATGGCGGTGGCCCGGTCGATTCTGGAAATTCACAGCCGGTTCAAAAAACCGATTTATACCTCGCTGATGGGAGTTTCCGAAAATTCGCCGCCGGTGGCGCTTTTGCGGGATAATTCGATTCCGGCGTACGCTTTTCCGGAATCCATCGTCAAATCATTGTCGGGGTTGGAGCGCTACCGGCAATGGTCGGCAAGGCCCGCGCCGGTGTTTCCAAAGTTCGAAGTCAATCGGGCAGCCGCTTCTAAAATTGTCGAAAAAGCCAGGACCTGCGGCGGAAAGATTTTAGGGCTGGAAGCGCTCGAATTACTTCACGCGTATGGGATTCCGGCCGTCCCCTCCAAAGTCGCAGGCAATACGGATGAGCTTTTAGAATCGGCGGGGGAGATCGGTTTTCCTCTTGTTCTGAAAATCAACGACCCGAAACTGGTGCACAAAACGGAAATCGGCGGCGTGGCGGCCGATTTGCGCACCCGGGAGGAGGTGCTGGAGGCCTATGCCAGATTGCAAAAACGGTATAAAAACGCCTTTCCGGGCGGCAATTTCGCCGGCGTTTTGGTGCAGAAAATGGTCAAGGGCGGGGTAGAGACGGTTTTCGGCATCACGCTTGACCGTGCTTACGGACCATTGATGATGTTTGGGTTGGGAGGCGTTTTTGTCGAAGTGATTAAAGATGTCAGCTTTCGATTGCATCCGCTTTCCAAAACTGATGCCGAGGAGATGGTGCGTTCGATTAAGGCCTTCCCGCTTCTTTCCGGCTTCCGCGGCTCTAAACCGGTGCGGATAGACAAATTAGAGGAGGTGCTTCTGCGGCTTTCACAACTGGTGGGCGATTTTCCGAAGATTTTGGAGCTGGACGTCAATCCCTTTTTCGCCACGCCCGAACCGGAATTCTGCGCGGCGGTAGATTGCCGGGTGGTTGTAGGCGTTTGAAGCATGCATATGTGTCAGGAGTTACTCCTGACACAACGAATTCCACAACGAAATTATTCCCAGTCAGGTTTTAGGGGAGTAAAGGGGGGAGCAGGCTTTTCTTCCGCGTTAGCCGATGGACGGGGTTTGGTATCCAAAAGGATGTCCGAGTCTTCCTCCAGAGTTGGCTGGGAACCGTTGCCGCCGACTTTTTTGCGGAAGCGGGCAGCGCGGATGCCCATCTCCTCCCGATATTTGGTCACCGTCCGGCGGGCCAAAGGAATTCCCTCCGCTTTTAGCTTGGCGAAAATCTCTTGATCGGACAATGGATGGGAGGCGTCCTCCGTTTTGATTATCTCCGCCAAGCGCTGTTTGACTTTCTTCTTGGACAAATCCTCGCCGGTGTCGGTCGGCAGGCCGGCATTGAAGAAGTAGCGGATTTCGTACACCCCTTGCGGGGTCTGGACGTACTTGTCGTTCGACACGCGGGAGATCGTCGCAACATGCAGCCCGAGCTTTTGGGCCACCTGCTCCATCGTCAACGGTTTTAAAAACTCCGGGCCGTTTTCGAAAAATTCCTTCTGCTCTTCCACCACAGCCTGCATCACACGCACCATTGTGGAACGGCGCTGGTTGATAGCGTTCAGGAGCCAGCGGGCCTGCATAAACTTTTCCTTGATGAAGTTTTTTTCCTCTTTGGAGCTGGCGGAGCCCTTTTTCAACAAGTCTTTGTAGGCGGAGGAGATTCGAAGGCGGGGGATGTATTTGTCATTGTGGAAGATGACCAGTTCGTCCCCCACCCGCTCGACGATCAAATCCGGCACCACCGGCTGGGCCGCCCGGGAAAAACGCCCCATCGCCGGCCGGGGAGAAAGGGAGCGGATAATACCCATTTCCTCTTCGATTTTTTCCGGCGAGGTGCCGAGCAATTTCGCGAGTTGAAAAGAGCTTTTTTTGTCCAGATCCTGCAGGTGTTTGTCCACGATTTCGTAAGCCAGCGAGTCTTCCTCTCCTTTTTGACGCAGTTGAATAAGGAGGCATTCTTTCAAATCCCGCGCCGCCGCGCCCGGGGGGTCGAAATTCTGAATATGCGCCAGTACCTTGGCGACCAGTTCTTTATCCACCTGAAGAGCATCGGCGATTTCCTCGACTGAAATGGTCAAAAAGCCGTTTTCATCGATGTTTCCGATGATGAACTGTCCCACCTGATGTTCGGCGGGGGAGAGCTTGGAAAGGTTCAACTGCTCAAGAAGATGCTCAAACAAGGTCTTTTCGGTGGTCTGGGAACGTTCAAGCGTTTCTTCAGAATTTTCCTTTTCGTGACGCGCCAAAAAAAGCTCGTCGTTGTCTTGCAAATAGGCATCCCAGTCAATTTTGTCATCTTCGGCGGCGAGTTCCGGTTCTTTCTCTTCGGCAGGGGCTTCCAAATCCATTTCGGGCTCGGCGGTGGCTTCTAAGTCTTCTTCCAGCATAGGGTTAGTTTGGAGCTCATGGCGCAGCATCTGCTCCAACTTCAGAATCGGAACAGTCAACATATTAAGGGACTGAATTAGTTGGGGGGCAATGGTTTGCTTGAGCCCTACTTTTAGTCCGAGTGTTGGTCTTCCGAAATCCGCCATATTCTTCTTCCCCCTGCCTATAGTTTCGGCAGTTGGGTTTTTTAGTTTAACCTAAACTTCTCTCCGAGATAGATTTTGCGCGCTTCAGGGTCGGAGGCCAAGTGCTCTGAAGTGCCGGAAGTCAATATCTTCCCGTCACATATAATATACGCACGATCCGTGATGGATAAGGTGGCTCCCACATTGTGGTCCGTAATCAAAAGCCCCAGCCCCTTGGCCTTCAATTGGGAGATAATTTTCTGGATTTCCTCCACCGTTATCGGGTCAATACCAGCAAAGGGCTCGTCCAAAAGCAGAAAACGAGGATCGGCTGCCAAGGCCCGACCAATCTCCACTCGGCGACGTTCTCCCCCGGAGAGAGAATACCCCTTATTTTTGGCCAGCCGAGTGATAGCAAGTTCCTCCAAAATCTGCTCCATTCTTTTTTTGCGTGCGGAACGATCTTTGATGCGAACCTCTAAAACCGCCAGAATATTTTCCGCCACGGTGAGCTTGCGGAAAACGGAGGGCTCTTGGGCCAAATACCCGATGCCAGCCAAGGCACGTCGGGCCATCGAAAAGGGGGTTATGTTCAACTCCCCCAAAAGCACTTTTCCCTCCTCCGGGCGGATGAAGCCGATAATCATATGAAAGGTTGTGGTTTTGCCGGCACCATTGGGGCCCAAAAGCCCCACCACCTCCCCCGGATGGACTTCAATGGAAACACCGTCCACGACCCGTCTTTGATGGTAGGTTTTAGCCAGGTTGGTGCTTTTCAAAAGGGGGCCGCCGTTTTGTTCGGCGGTGATCGTCTTCATGTCGTTTACTGAGGCTCCTCTTTTGGTACCTGCACCTCCCCCACCGGATTTTTCAGTCGGTAGCTGGTGAAGCGAGGGTCGGTGGTGAGGCCTGTGCCGGTAAGAACGGAGCCGTCCTTTTTTGTTATTTTCACAAAACCGTCGGTGTTTACCCTGTCATTGGGCTGGTCCCATTTCAGGGAATCGGCCACGATTTCAGTTCCATTGCTGTAGTACACCTGCACGTTGCCGCGCAGTTCCACGTAACGGGTGCGCTCGATCGCCGAGCCGGAGTCCGCGGTCACCCGGGCTTGAACGCTTCCCGCCGAATCGTAAAACAACGCGTTGATTTGGTACAAAAACATCGGTTCCTGGCCGGCGTAGCACAGGATTTTGTCCGCCTTTATCTGCGAGGTGAGCGTTCCGCGGCTGGTCAGGGTTATCGTGGAATTGAAAAGCACCTCCTCCGGCTCGGTGGCTGCCGGATGGGGCAGCGAATCAGGCGTTTTTTTTTGGCAGGAGGCGAGGGACAATGCAAAAAGAAGGAGAAAAAAACTCGTTTTTTGCATGGGGCCTCAAATGACCCCCGCCTGCAGGAGGTCGTGCAAGTGTAAAATCCCCACCAGCCGGCGGCTGGAGGTCACCGCCAAAACGGTGATTTTATGTTCCTCCATCTGGTTCAAGGCGGCCGCCGCCAGGGCCTCCGGACGGGTGGTTTTTGGACTGGCCGACATTACATCCGAGGCGGGCAGCTCCATAAACTCTTTTTTCTTCTCCACCAGGCGGCGCAAATCGCCGTCCGTAAAAATCCCCAAAAGTTCCTCCTTTTCATTTACCACGGTGGTGGCTCCCAGCCGCTTGGAGGTCATTTCCAAAATCGCTTCCTTCACCGGCGTTTGCGGGCTCACTTTGGGAACGTCTGTGCCCGTATGCATCAAATCTTCCACTTTCAGCCACAACTTTTTCCCCAAACTGCCGCCGGGATGGAGCAGGGCAAAGTCCTCCGGCGAGAAGTTGCGCTCCTCGAGAATGGCCAAGGCCAAAGCATCCCCCATCACCAAAGCGGCCGTGGAGGAGGAGGTCGGCGCCAGGTTGTTGGGGCAGGCCTCTTCTTCCACGGAAACATCCAGAACCACGTCGCTTTTTTCGGCCATCGGAGAATGGGGGGTTCCCGTCAAGGATATTATCGGCACGCCAATGCGCCGCAGAATGGGAAAAAGCTGGAACACCTCTTCCGTGAAACCGGACTTCGATACGGCAATCACCACGTCCCCTTTTTTGACCAATCCTAAATCGCCGTGAATCCCTTCCGCTGCGTGCAGAAAGAAGGCGGGCGTTCCCGTTGATGACAAGGTGGCCGCAATTTTGCGCCCGACGATGCCGGATTTGCCGAGGCCGGTGACGATAACGCGGCCCTTACATTTCAGCAGCAACTCGACCGCCTTCTCGAACTGTCCGTTCAAGCGGCCGGCCAGTTGGGCGACCGCGTCCGCTTCCAGCTCAATCACCCGGCGGGCAAATTTTAATATCGAAGTAACGGGGCCGTTCGCCGGCTTTCCACCGCCTGAAACAGCAACTTTATTTCCCGAGGATTTCGGGGCTGGTGTTGTTATGGCTTTTCCCATCCTACGCGCTGGTAATAATATAAGCAACGCCCGAAGCAATTACAATGAATTACGAATAGCTTTGCGAGAGTTTCGGAGCGGGCTATATTCCAATTAGCATGAAAGCAAGTCGTTTTCCGGCTTACGGTTGGGCGGGATTGGCGATTATTCTTTTAGCGGAAGCGTTACTTTTTGCCGGGGTTGAAATTATCGCCGTCTTTTTTACGCCCCTTGTTTGGAGCGGTTACATTTTGTGTGTTGACGGGGTCGTCTTCAAAAAAACAGGCGAGTCATACCTTGCCGTGCGGCGAAAGGAGTTTTTGGCGATGCTACCGGTATCAGTCGTTCTCTGGCTCGTATTCGAGAGTTGCAATCTTCTTATGAAAAACTGGCACTATGCGGGCCTGCCGGAAAGTTTATGGATACGGACTTTCGGCTACGTCTGGTCTTTCGCCACCATCTGGCCTGCGATTTTGGAAACGCAGGAACTGCTTTTGGCTTATGGCGTTTTCAAGAACGCCAAGATTCGACCGCTGAATTTCTCTTCCAGCGTTTTGAACGGCTTTGTCCTTCTCGGAGCCATTGAGCTGGCGATTCCCATTCTATTTCCATCCCCGTGGTGGGGCGTTCTGGTCTGGACCGGTTTTGTTTTTCTTTTGGAACCGCTCAACTTTCGGCGGGGGTTGCCGTCCTTAATCGGCGAGTTCCGGGAGGGGAAATTACAGCTTTTTTTAACGCTTATGCTTGCCGGTTTGATTTGCGGACTTTTGTGGGAATTCTGGAACTATTGGGCGGCGGCCAAGTGGATTTACAACGTTCCGGTTTTGGGGCACATTAAACTCTTCGAAATGCCGGTAGTCGGATATTTCGGGTTTATGGCCTTTGGACTGGAGGTTTTTGTGATGTGGCAGTTTGTGCGGGAGATATTCGTTAAAAAGTGAGACCGAGCCATTCCTGCAGCTGTGTAGGGGAACCCTTTTGCCTATCTTGGCTTCGGAATTTCGGCTACTTGCTGTAGAAGTGAATTCAGTTGGGACAGCGGCAACTGGCAATCGGCATCCGAAAGGGCTTTGGAGGGATTGGGATGGGTTTCGACGAACAGGGCATCGATGCCCACCGCCACGGCGGCTTTGGCCAGGGGGATGATGAACTCCGGTTGCCCGCCGGACGAATGAGAATTGCCGCCCGGAAGCTGGACGGAGTGGGTGGCGTCGAAAATTACCGGATAGCCGAAGTTGCGCATTATCAAAAGAGAGCGGAAGTCCACCACCAGGTTGTGATAACCGAAACTGGTTCCCCGCTCGGTAACAAGAATTTTTCTGTTCCCGGTGGAGGCGGCTTTTTCCACGGCGGCACGCATATCCTCCGGCGCCAAAAACTGCCCTTTTTTCAAATTGACGGCCCGACCGGTCTTGGCCGCAGCGACAATCAGGTCGGTTTGCCGCGATAGGAAAGCGGGAATTTGCAGAATGTCGGCTACCTCGGCAGCCGGTTTGGCCTCCTCGGCGCCATGCACATCGGTCAAAACCGGCAGGTTAAATTCCATTTTGACTTTCTTTAAAATCGAAAGCCCTTTTTTCATCCCCGGACCGGTAAAGGAACGAACTGAAGTACGGTTGGCCTTTTTGTAGGAGGATTTAAAGATAAGCGGGATGCCGTATTTCTTGCAGACCGATAGAGTTTTTTCGGCCGTCGATAAAACCAATTTTTCCGATTCGATGACGCAGGGGCCGGCAATCAAGACGAGCGGCGTGCCGCCGCCAATAGTTAATTTTCCGATTTGGACGGGAAGAGTCCACCCGGTTGCTGCTTTGGAGGGGGGCATTTTACTTTTTCTTTTCGACTTTTTCGGCCGCCACCACGAACCAGAGGGAGGGGCGGTTTTCAGGCGCATCCAAAAGCTTGGCCAAATAGATGCGGGTGGTGGGAAAACCGGAAGCGGAAAGCTCGACGGCGGCCAGCATCGGCTCGTTTTTGACCACCCGCAGGTCGCCGTCCTTCAAGGCCTCGGCAATCCCCAAATCGGCGGCGTAGGTGCGGACGGTCTGGGCCGGATCCAACTGCCAGAGCATCTGCCCCTGCTTTAACTGGTTCTGTTTGCGGCGGCCCTCTTCGAGCGTGGGAATCGGCAAATCCAACTTGACCGGCATCGTTCCGGGGCCCGAGGAGCAGGCCGCGAGAAGCAAGACCAGAAAAGAAAGGGTTTTGACTTTGAATCTCAAAAGAGAAGCTCCGAGGAATCCCGTTCGGCTTTTTGGGCCGGTTCTTCCTCCCGCATATGGCGCCCGGCTTCCTCTTCCGCGAAGCGATGGCGCAGGGCGGCTTTGACAAAGTCGCGGAAAAGGGGATGAGATGCGCCGGGGCGGGATTTCAATTCCGGATGGAACTGAACGCCGACAAACCATGGATGGTCTTTCAACTCAATGATTTCCACCAGCCGGCCGTCCGGCGAGAGGCCGGTGATTTTGAAACCGGCGTCTTCGAGCAATTTGCGGTAATCGTTGTTGAACTCGTAGCGGTGGCGGTGACGCTCGGAAATTTCGAGCGAACCGTAGGCCTTGGCCGCGTGGCTGCCGGGCGTCAACTTGGCGGGATAGGCCCCGAGGCGCATCGAGCCACCCATCTGGGTCACTTTAGCCTGCTCCGGAAGCAAAGCGATAACCGGATATTCACATTCGTTGTTGAACTCCGTGCTGTTGGCTCCTTCGAGTCCGGCCAGATGGCGGGCAAACTCGATGGTGGCGCACTGCATACCGAGGCAAATCCCGAAGAAGGGGATTTTGTTTTCGCGCACGTATTGGATGGCCTCGATTTTCCCCTCCACTCCCCGCTCGCCGAAGCCGCCCGGTATCAGGAGGCCGTCGATACCGGAAAGATGTTTTTCGGGGCCGTCCCGTTTGACCGCCTCGGAGGAGACCCAAGCCAATTCCGCCTTGCAGTCGTTTTCCGCTCCGGCGTGCACGAAGGATTCGATAATCGACTTGTAGGCATCCTTTAAATTCACATACTTGCCGCAGATGGCGATTTTAACCCGGTAGGGCGGGTTTTTGATTTTTTCCACCAGCTTTTCCCAGTCGGAAAGAATCGGCGGCGGGAGTCCCAGCCCCAAATGGCCGGCCACTTTTTCGTCAAGCCCCTCCTTGTGGAAAAGGAGCGGCACTTCGTATATCGTGCCGACGTCCAAGGCCTGCACCACCTGACGGGCGGGGACGTTGGTGAAAAGCCCGATTTTTTCGCGCAGGTCGGCAGAGAGGGGGCGGTTTGTGCGGCAGACCAGAATGTCCGGCTGGATGCCGATTTCGCGCAGTTCCTTGACGGAGTGCTGGGTCGGCTTGGTTTTCAGCTCGCCAGCGGAATCGATGAAGGGAATCAAAGTCAAATGGATGTAGAGTACGTTTTCGCGTTCCTCCTCCAGCCCCATCTGGCGGATGGCTTCCAAAAACGGCAATGATTCGATATCGCCTACGGTGCCGCCGATTTCGGTGATCACCACGTCTACCTCCGGGTCGGCCTGCGCCACGCGTTTAATCCGGTTTTTAATTTCATTGGTAATGTGGGGAATCACCTGCACGGTGGCACCCAGGTAATCTCCCCGGCGTTCGCGGGAAATCACCGACTCATAAATCTGGCCGGTCGTCACGTTGTTGGCTTTCGTCAGGTTCTCGTTCAGAAAGCGTTCGTAATGCCCCAAATCCAAATCGGTCTCGGCACCGTCGTCCAAGACGAAAACCTCGCCGTGCTGGAACGGGTTCATCGTGCCGGGATCAACATTGATGTAGGGGTCGAATTTCTGCAGGGCCATCTTCAACCCGCGGCGTTTCAACAAGAAACCAAGCGAAGCAGTGGCAATTCCCTTCCCCAGAGAAGAGACCACCCCTCCGGTTACGAAAATATATTTGATTTTTTTCATATCCATCCTCGCTTTTTAGCCCAACTTTGTGCCGCTCTCAGGTCTTCCGGAACGTCGATGGAGGGGACGGCCTCCTTGGTTAATACCACTTTAATAGGGTTCCCGTTCTCCAAGATTCGGAGCTGTTCCAGTTTTTCAACTTTTTCCAACGGGGTCGGCTTTTTATGCACCAGGTTCAGTAAAAAGTTTTTCCGGAAGGCATACAGGCCGATGTGGACAAACGCCTCCTCTGCCTCCCAAGGTATCGTCGAACGTGAAAAATATAAAGCGAAATTATCTTTGTCAAAGACCGTTTTCACCAGATTTGGATTTTTCAGTTTTTTAGCATCTCTCTCCGGATAGGCAAGAGTCGCCACCTGTACTTTTTTATCGGCAAAAGAGCCGAGCAATTCGCGCAGCATTTTGGGTGAGATGAAGGGATGGTCGCCCTGTAGGTTGACGACGATGTCGCAATTTATTTTTCGGGCTACTTCGGCAATTCGGTCGGTGCCGGAGGGATGCTTGGGGTTGGTCAGAACCGCCTCCGCGCCGAAGTTGGCGGTCGCGCGCAGGATGCGGTAATCGTCCGTGGCAATGAGGATGCGCTCGAAGACCTTCGATTTTTTGGCGGAAAGGTAGGCCCACTCTAACACCGGTCGACGGTTCAAATTAGCCAAGAGCTTGCCGGGGAAGCGGGTGGAGGCAAAGCGAGCGGGGATTACACCTACCGCCCGCAGTTTTTTCATATTACCCGGGGAACCTTGAAGAAATTATCCTTGCGGTCGGGGGCGTTGGCCAGGGCCTCTTCCACCGGCAACGAGGGTTCAACCACATCCTCCCGCCAGGCGGGGGGCAGGGGCACCACCGTCTCGTATTCCGTTATGCCGGAGGTGTCCACCTTTTGAATCTGGCTCACGTATTCGAGAATGGAGGAAAGCTCCTTGGCAAAGCGGGCTTTTTCCTCTTCGGTCAAAGCCAGCCGCGCCAGCTTGGCGTAGCGATCAACATCGGAGGGTTGAAAATTCACAAACGTATGATAAATTAACGGCTTGACTTGTCAAGTCAATCCTTACTTGAGGGGCCGCATTCAAAAATGAATAAACAGGCTGTTTTTGCAGTTCTGATATTTTTTATTGCGGGGTTCTTGATTTTCCATCCGACCCTTTCCGTTGGATTTGTATCCGACGATTTCGTTTGGTTAAAGGAGAGCCAAAATCCGCAGCAATTCAATTTGTTCAACAGCCAGAGCTTTGGTTCCACTAAAGGGCGGCCTGGAACGATGGCTCTGTTTTTTGTATTGAGTAAGTTTTTTTCGACGAAAGCCGATCGGTTTCACCTGATTATACTTGTTTTCCACATTCTGAATGCCTCCTTGTTTTTTGCCATTTTGCGCCGTTTTCAGCTATCTTTTGCATTTAGTGTTCTGACAGCCTTAATTTTTTCGATTCACTTTTCCAATGAAGAAACGCTTTTTTGGGTGTCCTCCCTTAGTTCTATTTTTTGCTTGTTTTTTTATTTCTGTAGTGTATTTCTATATCTGCATTACATGAAGAAAGGCTCCTTGCTGTTAAAGTTTGCCATTATTGTCAGCATGTTAGTGGCTTTATCCATACGCGAGGACGCCGTTAGCATTCCAATAACCTTGGTGCTATTGAACTACATCGATAAACAGGAGAAGAGCTTTAACCTTTCAAATTTATTGAGGACTGATTTTATTTTTCTTCTTCCTTCTTGTGCCTTCTTGGGCTGGCGTATTTTAGGCGCACTGCAGGAAAGCATGGGATACGAGTTTACGCTGAACCCAGCGGTCTGGGTTCAGAATGGGTTGTATTTTGTTCTTAATCTTTGCGTTCCTATTCGTTTTTTCTTCGATCAAGTTGGCTACGAGGCGCACGAACTGCTTCGGCTAAGAATTATGACGGTTAAACACGTTCATTTGTTAATTCCAGTAGGTCTTCTTTTGCTTGTAGCTATCGGTTTTCTATTACTTCGGCTTGGGAATAAAGTATCCGGACTTGTACGAATAGGTTGTATTCTCGGGGTAATTGGTTTTCTGCCTTATTTTGCTCTGCTCGGCAACGCACCAAGATTTATTTATTTCACCCTGGTCGGAGGGGCTATAGTGATTACTTCATTTATATTCTGGCTATCGAGGCAGTTTTCAAACGTTTTATGCCATTTGGTCACTCTATTCGTTGGAATTATTGTAGTTGTAATAAACTTCGTTGTTGTTCAAGAGCGGAGCCAGTGGTGGCTAAAATCAGCCAAAATGGCCACAACAATACTCCAACAAACCAAGGTGATAGCCGACAGTTTGGAGCCGGGAGATACAATGTATGTCGTAAATCTTCCCCGCCGCCTCAATGGGGCTTATGTTTTTCACAATGGTTACCCCGAAGCGATTTTCTTCACTACTCCGGAAATAGCCGGAAAGGTTCGCTTTTTAGGGGATAAGACTTTGGATGAACTCAAGATGTTAGAAGGAAAAAAAGTTTATGCTTTTGAGAATGGAAAATTAAAGAAACGGATGGATCTCTGAATTACCACTTTACGATTGTTGCTTCCCGTTCCGGGCCGGTGGAGATGAGGGAGATGGGGACGCCCAAAGCTTTTTCGATGGCGGCAAGATACTTCCGGGCATTGGCTGGTAGTTTGGCAAAGCGGGTGATACCGCGGGTGGAAGATTTCCAGCCGGGGTAGGTTTTGTACACCGGCTTGCATTCGGCAAGCTCACATAAATCGAGCGGGAGTTCCTCGGTTTTCTTCCCTTTGTATTCGTAGGCGGTGCAGATTTTGATTTCCGGAAAGCTGTCCAGGACGTCCAGCTTCATTATCGCCAGTTTGTCGGTGCCGTTGATGCGGCAGGCATGCTTTAGAATCACCAAATCGAGCCAGCCGGTGCGGCGCGGACGGCCGGTGGTAGCGCCAAATTCACTGCCGGTTTTGCGCAGAAGCTCCCCTTCGATACCGGTTAATTCAGTGGGAAAGGGCCCGTTTCCTACCCTCGTAGTGTAGGCCTTCATCACGCCAATCACTTCGTCAATCGAACGCGGCCCGACACCGGTGCCGGTCAAGGCACCGCCGGCGATGGTGTGGGAAGGGGTGGCGTAGGGATAGGTGCCGAAGTCCACATCCAAGAGCGACCCCTGCGCTCCCTCAAAAAGCACCGATTTTTTCTTTTTGATGGCCTCGTTCAGAAAGCGCGATCCATCCACCAAGTAAGGTGAGATGAATTTTTCGTAACTGCGCAGCTGCTGGACGAGGATAATCGGGTCGAACTTGGAAAGTTCGCCGCCGTGGTTGCGGCAGGAAAGGATGTCGGCCACTTTTTTTGACAACTTTTCCGGCGAGAGCAAATCGACGGCGCGGATGCCGCGACGGGCGTATTTTTCGGAATAAGCCGGGCCGATGCCACGGCCGGTGGTGCCGATTTTCTCGCCGCGGTGGGCCTCTTCCCACAAATCCAGCTCCCGGTGAAAGGGCAAAACGATGTGCGCGCCGGCGGAGATTTTGAGCCGACCCTCAACTTTCACCCCTTGGGCCGCGAGCATTTCGATTTCCTTTTTCAGCTCTTCCGGTTCCAAGACCACGCCGGAACCGATGAGGCAGAGCTTTTTGGGATGCAGAATGCCGGAGGGAATCAGGTGCAGAACAAACTTTTTGCCCTTTACATACACCGTGTGGCCGGCGTTGGCGCCCCCCTGATAACGGGCAACAATGTCCGCTTTTTGGGAGAGAAAATCGACGATTTTTCCCTTCCCTTCGTCCCCCCACTGCAGGCCGACAACGATGCGATTGAACATCAATTACCACTCTTTTCTACTGTTGCGGTTTTTGGAAAAGCGGTTTGGGCAATCCATTTCAAGATTTCGCCTTTGCCTTCCTTGGTCACGGCGGAGAAATTTACAAATTCAAACTCGTCCGAAGCGGGCAGTGATGCGATAATTTTTTCGCGCCGTGCCGCTCGTTGGGAACGGGAAAGTTTGTCGGCTTTGGTCAGAACGAAAAGGGCCGGCTTGCCGGTGGTTTGCACCCATTCGGCCATCTGCAAATCGAGTTCATTCGGTTCGTGGCGGATGTCCAAAAGGGAAATAATTCCGGTCAATTTCGAAGAGGTGTTCAAATAGCCGTCAACCAGCTTGCCTATGCGCGCTTTTTCGCCAGCAGAAAGTTTGGCGTAGCCGTATCCGGGCAAATCAACGAAGAAAAGGTTATTGTTAATGAGATAATAGTTCAAATTCTTGGTTTTGCCAGGGGTTTTGGAAATTTGGGCCAACTTTTTCTGGTTGGTCAAGACGTTAATCAACGTGGACTTGCCGACGTTGGAGCGGCCGGCAAAGGCGATTTCCGGGACGGTGTTCGGACAGGTGTCGAGTTGGGCCACTGTTTTGAAGAAACGGGCCTTTTTGATTTGTAACATGGCTCATAAAACCAATTTAAATGCTTCGGCCAGCGTGTCCAGCTTGTGAAACGTCAACCCTTCTTTCAATTCCACCGGCAACTCGGAGAGGTCTTTTTCGTTTTTCTTGGGCAAAAGAATATTCCGGATGCCAGCCTGCTTGGCGGCCAGCACTTTTTCGTTCAACCCGCCAATCGGGAGCAGCTTTCCGGATAAAGTAATCTCGCCGGTCATTGCATAACCGGGCTTGACCGGCTTTTTAGTCAGGGCCGAAAGGAGGGCGGTGACCATCGTGATGCCGGCCGAAGGGCCGTCTTTCGGCACAGCGCCTTCAGGGATGTGAATATGCACTTCCAAATTCCGAAAGAAATCCTTCTTCAAGCCGTAAGTTTTATGATTAGCACGCAGGAAAGAGAGAGCGGCCTTGGCCGATTCCTGCATTACTTCCCCGAGTTTGCCGGTCAGCGTGAAGGTCCCGCCCCCGGGCATCAGGGCCACTTCCACCGGCAAAAGCTCGCCGCCGCGCTCCGTCCAGGCCAGGCCCATCGCCCGGCCGACTGCCAGTTTTTTCTCCGTTTCGGTATCCAAATAAGGGGGCGCACCCAACAGTTCAGCCACCAAGGCGGGGGTTACTTCCTTCGGCGTCTTGCCATTTTCGGTCAGTTTGCGGGTGGCCAGCTTGCGCATTACCGCCGCCATTTGCCGCTCCAGTTCCCGCACGCCGGATTCCTTGGTATAGTGCCGGATGATTTCCAAGAGAGCCGGTTCGGTAAAAGCAAGTTTCAACTTTTCGGTTCCCAATTCCTTTGTTAGTTTAGAAAACAGATAGTTTTTGGCAATCGCAAGCTTTTCGTGTTCCAGGTAGCCGGGCAGACGGATGATTTCCATCCGGTCCAACAGGGGCAGGGGAATGCCGTCCTGATGGTTGGCGGTGGTGATGAAAAAGATTTTGGAGAGGTCGCACTCCACTTCGAGATAATGGTCGACAAAGGTGCGGTTCTGTTCCGGGTCCAAAATTTCCAAAAGAGCGGCGGCGGGATCGCCCCGGTAATCGGCGCCCAGTTTGTCCACTTCATCTAAGAGAAACACCGGATTAATCGAATCCGCTTTTTTCAACCCCTGCACGATGCGGCCGGGCAGCGAACCGATGTAGGTGCGGCGGTGGCCGCGGAGTTCGGCCTCGTCCCTTACTCCCCCCAATGACATCCGGGCAAAATTCCGTCCGAGCGCCCTGGCAATGGAACGGCCGAGGGAGGTTTTTCCCACCCCCGGCGGGCCGACCAAGCAAAGAATGGAGCCCTTTTTCTCCTTGGATAATCGCATCACCGCCAGATGTTCCAGGATTCTTTCCTTCGGCTTTTTCAAGCCGTAGTGGTCGGCATCCAGCACGGTTTTGACTTCCTTGAAGTCGGTGACGTCCTTGGTTTCCTTCCCCCAGGGAACCCCCAAGAGCCATTCGAGGTAGCCGCGCACCACGGCCGCTTCGGAGGAATAGGGATACATTTTTTTCAGCTTGCCCAACTCGGCCGTGCCCTTTTCCTTGACTTCCTTGGGCAGGCCCGGAGCAGCCAATTTTTTGGCGAAATCGGCGGTTTCGTCCCCCCCTTCCTCTATCTGCCCCAGTTCTTCTTTAATGGCCGCCAGCTGCTGGCGCAAGTAAAATTCCCGCTGGGTGCGGGTGACGTTTTCCCGCACGGAGGTGTCGATCTCCTCCTCGATTTTCAAAATCTCGATTTCGGCGTTCAGAATTTCCAGCAGGCTGCGCAGCTGGGCAGCCGCCGAGGGAGACTCCAAAAGTTTCTGGCGGATTTCCACTTTCTGCAGAATATGGGCGGAAAAGGTATCCGCCAGACGCTGGGGATCGGTGATGTTGTTCAAATAGAGCAGAATCTCCTCCGGCATCCGGCGGTTCAGCCGCACGTATTCCTGAAAGGCGGAAGAAGCCGAACGGGTCAGGGCTTCCAGTTCGTTCGGGTTGGAGACCTTCTCCGGCATGAGCAGGGAAAGCCGGGCAGAGAAATGCTTTTTCAAGCGAGTCTGTGCGGCGGCGGTGGCCGGCAGGTCGAAGGTCGCCACCGCACGGGCCAACCCCTCCACCAAAACCTTTTGCGTGCCGTTGGGCAAAGGGGTCACATCCTGGATGCGGGCGATGGTGCCGATGGAATACAGGTCCTGCGGCTGCGGGGAATCGATCTCCGATTTTTTTTGGGCGCAGAGGAAAATCTGCCGGTTGGATTTTTGGGCCTCATGCACGGCATCGAGGGAACTGGCGCGTCCGATTAAAAGGGGGTAGGACATTCCCGGAAAGACCACCACGTCCCGCAGGGGCAAAACCGGCAGAAGATCGGACAGGGTTATTTTTTCGTGGTTGTGCTCGATTACACCCAACATTAGGCCGTTTTCCTTTTTGTTCCATAGTACAGCTGCGGCTTCTCTTTATCGAGAATGGATTCCTTCGTGACTGTGCAACGGGTCACGCCTTCGAGGGAAGGGAGTTCGAACATCACCTCCAGCATCGCCTCTTCCAGAATCGAACGCAGGGCGCGGGCGCCGGTTTTCCGCTTTTGGGCCAGTTCCACCACCGCCCGCAGGGCCTCCGGTTCGAAAACCAGCTCGATTCCTTCCATCTCAAATAATTTTCGATACTGCTTGGTGATGGCGTTTTTCGGTTCGGTCAAAATTTTTAAAAGCACTTCCCGATTTAGCTCCTCGAGGGCGCAGACCACCGGCAGGCGGCCCACGAGTTCCGGAATCAGGCCATACGCGAGCAAATCCTCCGGCTCGACAAAAGAGAAAATGGCCCCCTGTTTTTCTTTGGTTAAGACGGAATGCTTGGCGCCGAAGCCGACCGTTTTCTGCCCCACCCGGCGGGCGATAATTTTTTCCAGCCCGTCAAAGGCCCCGCCGCAGATGAACAGGATGTTTTTGGTGTTCAATTGCACAAAATTCTGTTCCGGGTGCTTGCGGCCCCCTTTGGGGGGAATGTTTGAGACGGTACCTTCCAGGATTTTCAAAAGTCCCTGTTGAACCCCTTCCCCGGAGACGTCCCGGGTAATCGAAGGGTTGTCCCCTTTGCGGGCGATTTTGTCGATTTCGTCGATGTACACAATGCCGCGCTCGGCCCGGGCCAAATCGTAGTCCGCGGCCTGTAAAAGCCTCACCAAAATGTTTTCAACATCCTCTCCTACATAACCGGCCTCGGTTAGCACGGTAGCATCGGCTATGGCAAAGGGGACAGAGAGCATTTTGGCCAAGGTTTCCGCCATCAACGTCTTGCCCGTACCGGTGGGGCCTATCAAAAGGATGTTTGATTTATCCAGTTCGACATCGGCGGCCGCTTTGGGGTGGAAAACCCGTTTGTAATGGTTGTACACCGCCACGGAGACCGATTTTTTGGCCTTTTCCTGGCCGATGATGTAACCGTCCAGATATTTTTTTATTTCCGCCGGTTTGGGGAGGGTTTCCAAAGTCGGCAAAGGGGCCGTTGCGACCGGTTTTTTGCCGGCCAGAAACTGTGAACAAGTCACCACACAAGCGTCGCAAATGGAGGCGTCGTAGCCGGTGATCAGAGTCACCACTTCGGCGGCCGGCCGACGACAGAAGAAGCAGCGTTCCTTTGGGCCCGTGGTTTTCTTCGGCATAGCAAAAAAAAGGCGCCCTTGCGCCTCGGATTAAGGTACGGAAACGGAGGGAAAAATCAAGCCCCCGTCATTTGGAATTGGTGCCGTGACCTTTCCGTTTCGATTCATAGATTTCGTCCACCAGCCCGTACGCTTTGGCCTCTTCGGCGGACATAAAGAAGTTCCGGTCCGTGTCCTTTTCGATTTTGTCCAAGGGCTGGCTGGTATGCTTGGCCAGGATGTCGTTTAAGCGCGCCTTGATTGTCAACAGTTCCTTGGCATGTATTTCGATGTCCGTAACCTGCCCCTGCACACCGCCCCAAGGTTGGTGAATCATAATCCGGGAATGGGGGAGGGCGAAACGTTTTTTCGGCGCACCGGCGGCCAGAAGCAAGGCCCCCATCGAGGCGGCCATTCCGACGCAGGTGGTGGCGACATCCGGCTTGATGAACTGCATGGTGTCGTAAATCGCCAGTCCGGAGGTAACCACCCCTCCCGGCGAATTGATGTAGACGTTGATGTCCTTTTCCGGGTCCTCCGCCTCCAGAAAAATCAACTGGGCGATGACCAGATTGGCGATGTTGTCATCGATCGGGGTGCCGATGAAAATAATCCGGTCCTTCAAGAGCCGGGAGTAGATGTCGTAGGCCCGTTCGCCGCGGCCGGTCTGTTCGACCACCATCGGTATCAATTGCATATGCATATCCTTTCTATTTTCCATCCTCATTTTGTATAACGGCATTGGCGAGCAAAAAGTCAATCACCTTTTCCTCCAAAATCGACTCCCGCACGTTTTTGATCCGGCCGGATTTCTTTATAAACTCGGAGGCCTCCTCCGGTTTCATCCCGTAATTGGCCGCAAAACGGGCCATCCAAGCCGACGCATCCGCCTCGGTCACTTCAATTTTCTCCTTCTTCGCCAGGGCATGAACCAGAAAATCCCACTTCATCATCCGCTCGAAAGGGGGCCAGACCTTTTGCTCAAATTCGGATTCGGCCATGTCTTTTCTTTCCTTTTTGATGTCCTCTTTCAGCCGGTCGCGGGAGGCGGAAATAAAGGAGGCCGGGAACTCGAACGGATTTTCCTCCACCAGCCGGTTGCGAAGCTGCTGGCGCAGGGCCTCGTTGGCTTCTTCCCCGGCTGATTTTTCCAGCTGTTTGCGCACGGCCACCACCAGTTCGAGATAGGTTCCTGCGTTCCAGTCCTTCAGCCGCTGGGCCAACGAATCATCCTTGGGGGGTAAAATCTTTTCTTTTATTTCCTTAACCGCTGCTTTGAAGGTAACTGTGGAGCCGGCCAGGTTTTTTTCTCCGTAGTTGGCTGGATAGGTAATCGTGATTTCCTTCACGTCGGAGGCAACCGCACCGGTGAGCGTTGACTTGAATTCAGGCAGGAGCGTGGGTGTAAGCACCACTTCGTAATTTGGAATGTTTTTTTCCTTTATTTTGTTCTGCGAATCGGCGATTACTTCCAAGTCCAGAATCAAAAGGTCGCCTTCACGGGCCTCCCGGCCCACGGCCGACCACTCGCCGGCCTGCTCGCGCAGGTGCTCCATCACCTGCTCCACCTCTTCGTCTTTAACCGGGCGAACCCGGCGGGAAAGGGCCAACCCTTTGTATTTTTTCAGCTCAATTTCCGGGCGGACTTCAAAGCTGGCGGTAAACGAGAGTCCGACGGCTGGATCGTAATTCATTTCGTGAATGGTCGGCTGGGTGATTGGATTTACGTTCTGTCCTTTTTCCAAAAACTCCCGATAGGATTCATCCACCAGTTCGGCGATGGCGTCCTGCGTGGCCGCGCCCAAAAATTTTTGCCGGATGATATCCTTGGGGGCTTTCCCTTTACGGAAGCCCGGAAGGGTGGCTTCGGCCTGATATTCGGTCAAAAACTTGTCGATGCGCGGCTGGACGCGGGCGGGAGGGACTTCCACTTTCAGCGTGCGCTTCCAGTTTTTGTCTTCGGTCAGATTGAATTTCGTCTCGCTCATTTTCGTTCCATTCATAGGTGTGTACGACGGGACCGGATCAACGGGAAATAGCTGCGAAAGGGGGGAGTCGAACCCCCACCCCCGAAGGGACAGGATCCTAAGTCCTGCGCGTCTGCCAGTTCCGCCACTTTCGCGCGGTTCAGAAGGCATACCGCCCCGCCGTTGATTACGGGGAGCAAGCTAAAATACGAAAGTTTGGAGTTTGGGGCAACTTGGCCGTCGCCATCAAAAACAAGGAGCGGGTTAATAACCTCCGCTCCTTGTTTTTAATTGATTCAGCTCTTAGCAGGGGAAAGGAGCCGCCAAAAAGACTCGATTCAACTCCAGGACCACATCCGAAGGAGTAAGACTGCCGTCGCAGTTGACATCGGCAAAGCAAAGGTTGCAGTCGTCGGTTTCCATAAAGACACAATTTAACATCAACACCACGTCGGCGCCACTCCAGATGCTGTCGCAATTCAAGTCCCCTTTGGCACAGGGGCAGCATTGGATACTCATCCGGGTGCTTCCCCAGCCACCGCCCGCCCGAATCAGATATTCGTTTCCCGCCGCAACCGGAAAGGTGACCTGCGAGCGGTTGCCGCAGAAGTCATCATTGCAAACCAGCGGCGCAGACGGTGGGCAAACGCATCCCTCATAAACGGTGATTTTGGTATCAAATGTTGAATACGCGCAAAGGCTTACCGTGGCAAAGCCGCTGCAGGTAGGAGTGTAACAGAACCAGACATCGGGATTGATTCCTTCCAAACAATCTGGCGGGCCGTCCATGGCGGCAAAGCTGGTGCGGAAAAGGTAATCCGCTACCTCTCCTATCGGGGTGGCATTTTGACAACTGTCGTTGGCGGGCGGGGGCGGGCATTTTAACCATACGACATAATCATTCAGGCCGGATGCACAGGAATAGCTGGCCGTGTCCAACGGCTCAACGATGAAATCGTAGGTTCCCGGTTCAAGAAGTGTGTTAATGGCGGCCGTATCGAAAGCGCCGGCGAAAGTGAAAGCGACGACCGTGGAGCTCTGAAGAATTATCAGCAAAATCGGAAATTCGGCCACACCGGCCCACGTGATCGGGAATAGCGGAGTCGGGTAAGAGAAGGTCATACGGTATCCGTCTTCGTCTCTCAAACCGGCCTCTGCCCAGGCCGTGCCGCAGATGGTGTCGCCGCACAGCTCCATAGCCCCTAAAGATGCAGAGTCCATCCCACAGGGTTCGGTTTCCAAAATTGCTGACGGGGGGCAGACAAGGGTTACGGAAGGGTTCTTGGGAGTCGTTTTGGTCTGATGTTTTAGGGCTTGCAACAGCCGGGGTTTGGTTTTTTGGACAAACGTTTCATAACTTTCGCCCACCGCTTGTTTTTCATAGTCAGGATCGTTATCCGGCTGGGCCAAAGGTTTCCCTAGCCCGTGGGATGTTATCGGGGGCTCTTTGGCCGAAGCCGATAGTTGCATACCCAAGTTGACCAGAACTACCGCTGAAAGAAACAGCAGTAATTGCTGCGCCTTGATCGTTGTTTTTAACATGGTAATACCTCCTTAAGCTCAATAGCCCTCCCCGCTACACAGGGAGTCGGGCATTTGACCGGCAAGTGGGGACTGCCATAATAAAATACGCTGGAAATTCTGGTAAGTTTGCGTTTAGTTTCAACGTTTGGCAACGAACTGCTCATAGGCCTGCTTGCTCCTTTCTTTTGCGGGTGTGGAAAACCCATTCGCTCATTAATTAACCCGTTCAAGAAAAGCTTTTCAATGCAAAAAATTTTGCACTTAGTGCCAAAAATTTTGCACTTTGAATATATCCGGAACTTTCCGACCCGGAAGGGTCGGCTGCCTAGCGGGGTATAAAAACAAAGGGCGGGTTTGCACCCGCCCTTTGGCGACATCCAGTTTTTCGAATTAGGTGTCTACAAACCGCACCAAGGGGGAGCGGTTAACCCTGAAAAGACTCGGTTAAGCTCCAGCACCACATCCGCCGGTGTCAGACCTCCGCTACAATTGACGTCCGTAAAGCAGAGGTCGCAATCGCCGGTGATGGTTCCGGTTCCATCGGCGTTGAAGACACAGCGAAGCATCAACACCACATCGGCCGGGGTGAAACTGCTCGATCCATTTAGGTCACCCTTGGCTGCTGCGCAGGCCTTCACCAGCCAGGCCGTGTACTTGTGTGGCCCATCAATACAGAAATATTGACCGAAGGCCGAAAAATCCGGCGCTGCAAAAAACCACCAAGTTCCCGGGGGCAGCGTATCGATAATCGTGGCCGTATCGCAGGAATCGACTTGGACGAATTTATGGAAGGCACCCACCGGACAACCGCTGGTTCCGTCTACGGTACCGAAAAGTAGCGGAAATTCCGCCACCGCACTCCAACGAACAATCGTGGTTTCCGCCAGCACTTTTTGATACCAGTCGGTATCCCGCAGGGTATCGTTGATAAAAGCCGACCCGCAAATGGTGTCGCCAATGTCAATGGGGCTGAAATTGTACGGGAAGTAATTGCAACCGCCGTTGACAATGTCATCCGTTTCGGAACAGGGTTCTCCTTCTGCGATGCCGCCTGGCGGGCACTGAGCGCAGTTGGGTACGCAGTCCATCCAGGCCACGTAGTCGTGCGGCCCATCCACGCAGGCAAAGCCATCGAATACGAACGGTGCAACGAAAAAGACATAGTCGCCGGCCGAAAGATCAGCTGTCACTTGCACTGTGTCGCAAGCGTTGCCGGTCGCAAATGCTATACTGGTGAGAAAGCCGCACCCCGAGGACAGATCTAAAATGTTAATCTGAACGGGAAATTCAGCCACAGCCTTCCAAGTCACGATAGTGTCGCTGGTGAAGCGGTGCAGATACCAATCCGTATCGCGAGTGCCACTTTCTGCTTCCACCGTGCCGCAGATGGTGTCGCCGCAGTTAATCGGACTGTACAATTCCGGAACGAAATTGCACCCGCCGTTGGTGACATCCGGCCCTGGCAGGTAACAGGCCTCCCCTTCCGCAATCCCCCCCGGTGGGCAGGTGACCACACAGGCCGGGCCCGTTCCGCACCAAAAGCCGATGCAAAGGTCATTGCTTGCAGAAGAACCGGAGCCGGTGACCGATTGCCCTACCGAATAGCCCAGATGGCGAGTGGCGGAGGTGCCAAAGCTCTGGCCCCCGCCATTGATGGAGCGCCAGTCTAGGTTATACGGCGTTAAAGCCGGTTTAGCCAAAGGTAGCATTTGCTCCCAGTTGGATGGTTTTTTTGTTGAAAGCAAATCCAGTGGAAAGACCGGCTTTGGCGGTCTGGCAATCCGGTTTATCACCATTCCTTCCGGAGCGCGGTTGGAAGTGGTCAGATATTGCTCCTTTTCCACCGGCTGTGTTCCAGCCCAAGCCGGGGCTATTACCAGCAAAACTGATAAAACAAGTAAAAGCAGGCCAAGTTTTCCTTTTCGAGTCGTTATTTTGGCCCGAGCAGGCCAACCCGGCGGCGCCTTGCATATCTTTTTGTATCTCATCGCAAGTTCCTTTCTTACCGGGTTGGGTTAACGGTTATCGTCCACTACTTGCTGTTTGCCCGACTTGGCCGCCTCTTCCAGTTTTTTTATCCGAGCTTCCAGTTCGGCCATTTGTTGAGCGCGTTCAGCTTCCAGCCGGGCTTTAGAATCTTCCACGGTAATAACTTCCACTTCGCTTGGCAGGCCAGTACCAGCGGCATCAAGAGAAGTTGCTACATTTCCAGCGGCTCTGGATACAACCGGCTTGGTGCTCACCACAGTTCCATAGTTGGTGGGGAAAAACATTGCGGTAATACGCGGCCTTGTTATAAATCCATTGCCCGAGAACTCGTCTCCAACCAAATAGTAGGTATGCGTACCAGCGGCCACCGCCTCTACTTTAGTTATTGCAAAGGACTCGTGGTATGAGCCGGTGGGAGATCCCGACGGTTGGCTGTGAATGGAGAAGTTATCAAAATCCACAACGCCTGATGTTTTCGAAACATAGAAGCGAACAACGGTTGATGTCCCGTTAACGTGAACCAATTCGACGACACCATATGCATTGACTACTATGTAACCCGCTGTCGGTACGGTTATAGATATCGTGTCATAGTTGGTAGCGGGTGTGAGCATTGAAATGGAAAGATTTTTATAGGTGGACGCTATCCCCGGCTCGTTCAGCATTTCCCCGGCGTTGATGGCATCGGCGGGGAGAGTGGCGGCAGCATCTCCGATAACGCCACCCCAAAGTATCAAGGGATACAAACCTGCACCGTCTCCCAGATACAGAGCACCGCCCGGAAAGTTGTCGCCAATGGCAGCAAAATTCAGGAAATTGGAGGGTGAGGCATCATACAAATACATTTCGCCCCAGGACGGTCCCCAGAGGCGGATTTGCTCCAAACCGTCCATTCCGTAGGTGGAAAGCCCATGATTTCCGGGCTCGGACCGCACGGCGGCTTGGCCCGGCACATAGGGGCTTTCAACCTCCAGGTTGTTCGCTACTCGGGTGTGGGGGTTGCTGATAAGTTGAGTTCGAGGTGTGATAATGGCCGCATCCGCTTCCACTTCCAGCCAAAGCCCGGTATTATCCTGAAAGAGGGTTTGGGGCAGCGCCGTGCTTGACCCCAGTTGGTGTGTGAAAAGGCCGCCGGTGGTGGAAATGGCTACGGGCCCTTCGCTCCAGAGCAAGGTTCCGCCTACCGGGGCGTCGTAAATCCTGAAAACGAAGCTGTGCGGGCCGTTCGCCACAGGATTTCCGGCTGGGGTGGTCAATTTTCCCTGAAAATCCAGCAAGTTTGGCACAGAGGAGGATATTTGTGCCATAGCGTGTAGAGCAAAAACCAACATGGCCATTAACAGGGTTGTAAAGAGCAAAGCTGTGCGTTTCATTGTGTTCCTCCCTTTGTGGGGTTGAAAGCGACTTCGGTTTCCCCCTTTTTCGGTGCTTTGGCGAAGGGGCGTGTGCTTTAACTTTAAATCAATGCTTGGATGCCCTCGTGTCTCACCTCCTTTGGAGAAAAGGGTTTTCTTGACTCGACCGATTTTGCCCGGTCGATTTTTTTAAAAATAGACATACTTCACCCCTTGCCGCATCCCCCTCGGCATAGGCCATGGAACTTCGTTTTGAGACAGAGGAAAATATATCCATATTAGAGCCGGAATGTCAAGTCATTTTTGATGCGGCCAGCCCGGAAAGCTTTAGATCCGAGGAGTGCAGGGAGGGAAAGAGGCGCTGTTGAAAACAACGGAAAGCTGCAATACCATCTCCGAGAGGATTTGGTTGTCGTTGTCGCCTCGCCCGAGTTTCTCGATGATTTTGTTGCGGCATGTAACCAGTTGAGGAATTACAGACTTGCCAAGATTGCGCCGGGGACAAAAAAAGCGGGCAGGGGTTTCCCTGCCCGCTTTTCAAATATTTTCCGAATCAGCAGGGGAAGGGCTGGCCATTGAAGACCGCCAAAAGCTCCAACACGACGTCTGAAGGAGTGAGCGGTGTAGGCCCTCCACTGCAGTTGACATCAGCGTAACAGGCGTTGCAATCCCCACCAACCGTGCCAACGCCGTTGCCGGTGAAAACGCAGTTCAGCATCAATACCACATCCGCCGGCGTCAGCGGGGTCGGTCCGCCGGACCCGTTCATATCCCCCTTGATGGCCGCACAGGCTGGCGCTCCGGCAGCGGCTCCGTACCAGAAACCGATTCCCATTTGGTAGGAGGAAGATGTTGCGTAACCTGCCACCGATTGACCAACGGAAAGCCCCAATTGATAATTGGTCGATGAGGCATTAATGGCCCCCCCGCCATTGATGGAAAGCCAATTGAGTTGAAAGGCTTGGGGAGAAACCGAAGGCATGACCGGGGGTGCCGGTTTCCCTGCCGTTTGTCTGGTGAGCGGAATTGACCGCACCTGCTGAATTTCCTCCGGCTCCTGAACCGGCTTGACATCGGCAATAGTTACAACCGCCAAACTCCACACAAATACAAAACCCGATGTTACGAAAATCGATAAGCGTTTCATGCCGTCCTCCCTTAATGACTGGCTAACAGCCAGTTTTTTCGCCCTTTCCGGATGATTCCCTACCCTCACAGGAAATATAATCAAAGGAATCCATTTGTCACGTCGTTTTTCCACCATCAGTTGCTCAGGGATCGCAGGGGGGGGGGCGTTTAAGAACACAGCGTTGAGCGCCAGCACGATGTCCACCGGGCCATAGAGCCCGTCGCAGTTCAAGTCTGCTACTTCCGGGGGGTCCACTGGTTCAAGGAGGAAAATGAAACCCAAAAGCAGCACGATGTCGGCTGCGGTTAACAAACCGTCCCTGTTGGCATCTCCCAGTTTCAGCAAGGTGAAGCGGAAAACTTCGCTGCTTTCGATACTTAGACTGGCATTATCAGACGCTCGGACTTTCCAATAGTAAAGCCGGCCGCGCGCCGCTAACGCTCCCGCTTGAACTGTGTACGAACTTGTTAGGATATCACTGGCGGTGAAGGCGGAATCGAAATTAGCAAAGGGGGAGACCAGCACTTCGTACGTAACGCCGTCAAACGGGTCGGGATCGAGGGCGTCGGCCCAATCCAAAGTGGGCGACTTGGTTACAGTAAACGAACTGTCGCTGGGAGCAAGAAGCGAAAAAGCAGACGGCGGTTCGTTGACGGCATTGATGTAAAAGTCTTGGATGGCCGAAAAAGAGGACCGGGCTCCTTTTGAGTCCACCGCCCGTACGGCCCAGTACCAATGGCTGTTTTCCGCCAAACTATCCAGTGGAACAAAAGTGGTTTCACCGGGCGGGGTGGCGTATCCAAACTGGTAATTTCCAGCAATTTCCCCGTCGGTATCAATCCGAAGATGATACAGCAAGCTGGAGGGGGGATCCCCTGGATCGGGGTCGGAGGATTGGAACCAAGAGAAATCCGGCTTGTGTGTTACGAGCACGACCCCACCGGATGGCATAAAACCGCCCGGAACCGGGCGGGGAGAACTGTCCGCCAAGTTTAAATAAAAGTTTCGCTGTCCGCTGGTATAGTTCGAAACACCGCCATGATTGTCCACCGATCGGACCCGCCAGTAATACAGGGAATCGTCCTTTAAATTGTCGTGGTCTGTCAAATGGCTTAGTTGGACGGCCAAGGCATTCGGAAAAGCCTTTGCCGTGCCCCTCGCTAAGATGTTCTCGTCGATTCCATTCTGATCCACTTCGGGATTCGAAAAATTAGAATTATCGTCGATTTGCAGTTGATACGTGATTTGATCCCCTGGATCCGGATCGGAACCTTCGAGCCACACCAGATAGTCAAACATACTCATATCGGAACCGCTGGGGGGAGAAATATCCAAGGGCATTCCCGGTGGTGCATCCACACGAAAACTTCTCGTTTCAAGCGAGAAGGAGGTGTCATTATCCGGAGTGATGGCGCGCACTTTCCAGTAATACGTGGTTTGGATTGCAAGGTCAGACGGCGCCTGCCAGGTGGTGTCGGACAGAGGGGGGGAGGTGTCGGTTGGTGTGAAGAAGGGATTGTCGGCCAGAAGTACCGTGTAAGTGGCTGGAACGGTGGCCGAATCCCGCAAGGTGTTCCAGAGAAAGATGGGTCTCCGGTCCGGAACCACGGCTTGGTCCGGCGGAGCAATCAAGTCCAGTTGAAATGCCACGCCCACTTGGAAGACACCTTTTACAAAGTGGACTTCCAAGTCCCGCGGTTCGGTGTTTGTAAATTGCACGGAAAGGGTCACCCGTCCCGAATCAAACTCCACGGTCCCCACCTGTGCCTGACTTGAAACCGTGTCAAATTTTAATTCCCATATTGGTTTTCGGACCGCATTAGGGGGCTCAATGGAGGTCGGATCGGACGGATCGAATCCGGCCGCCACCAGAAAGCTGTCCGGACTGATGCCGTTATACCTGGTCACATTGGCGGCTGCAAAAAAACGCAGGGTTCCAGTCAGGGGAATCACCATACCGTTGAACGTCCGGGGACGCGACAAAATCATATACGCCCCGCCGGAGGTGGAAGTCTCTATCAAGGGCAGAGTAAGATAGGTTAATGAATCCCGATTGGTAATCCAAACCTTCATCCGCACCACGCCGCTGCCGCTGGCGCCGGCGATTGGAGCGACAATTTTTGATTCCAGTATGACCGAATCTCGCGGGTCCGGTTGAGCGGAAAGTTGTCCGATCGTCCAGCAAAGAACTGCGAGCAACAAAAGTCCCGTTTTGCGCATAGCCGGCCTCCTTTTTTACTGTTATACTGCTTTTACTTTCGCCTAAAGATGGCAATCGCCCGTTTATGTGTCAAGGGGAATAACTCTTTTTTTTGTACAGTACCCAGACATGGGTAACACTTGTTAGTTTTGGGTTTGGAATGAAAAAACAAGGAGGGTACCCGTGCCTGGTGAGGGACAGTATACGCCGATTCGCTGGCGGTTGCAATGGATTCGGGAGCATGAGGGTGGTCGGCCGGTAGCCGGGATTTGCCGCCGCTATCCGATTCGGCCCAAGACGTTTTACAAGTGGTGGAAGCGGTATCGGCAATCGGGGAAGGATCCGAAGAGTTTGGCGGACCGTTCCCGAAGGCCGCATCGGTCTCCGCACCGAGCGGGCAAGGCACTTTCCCGACGGGTC